>JAKEEV010000830.1 GCA_022616395.1 Planctomycetia bacterium
CGCTGGGTCAAACCTCGCCAAAGCCCCGTCGAACCGCCGGCGTCAGCCGGCTGGGTGAATCGCGCCCAACGCCAACATCCATTACCACACCCGTCGAAATGCTGTGTTTTGTTGAAGTCCCAGGTAAAGCAAGACCGCCTAAAGGCGGGACTCCAACGAAATCCAGTTGAGCAATGAACTTGCCCAGTGACACTGCGCGCGTCTACACTATGGTATCCCTTCTGGAGGCTTTTCAGATGAGTTACCTTGTAGACGGCTACCACGGCGAAACCGCGGCACAGGCTCCCGTGAGCGAACGAGTGCGGTTCATTCGCCGCACTTACGCGCACGTGGCCGGCGCGATGATCGCGTTTATCGGCCTTTCGGCACTGCTCATCAGCTCTGGAATCGCCGAGCAGCTCCTTCGCGACGTGTTTTTCGCCAACCGGTTGTCCTGGCTGCTGATGATGGTGCTCTTCATCGGTGGGACATATGTCGCTCACTACATGGCGCAAGCCCGCTCGTCGGTCGGGATGCAATACGCCGGGCTGACTCTCTACGTATTGCTCTACACGCTGTTGTTCGTGCCCATCTTGACCCTCGCATCGACTCCAAAGTTTGGCGGAACCCCGATGCTGCCGCTCCAGGCGGGGATTGTCACACTCGCGGTCTTCGGCGGGCTGACGATTGCGGTGTTCGTCTCCGGGAAAGATTTCTCCTTCCTGGGTCCGATCCTGTTCGTCTGCTCGTTCGCGGCCCTGGCGGTGATTATCGTCGCGGTGATCTTTGGCTTTAGCCTGGGGCTGGTGTTCTGTGCGTTGATGGTGGCCCTGTTCTCCGGGTACATCATCTACGACACATCGAACATCATTCACCACTACGGCACCAACGAACACGTTGCGGCCAGCATGCACCTGTTCGGCTCCGCGGCGATGCTCTTCTACTACATCCTGCGCATCTTCATGATTACCGGTCGCGACGACTGAGCGTCAGACAAGGTGACTCTTCTTACGCACTTCCCCGCCGCATCGCTTTGAATGCGGCGGGGAAGTGCTTTTCCTGACTCATTCCCATCACCCACGCGAGCGCTTGTCCGCTATACTGATCGCATCGAGATCACCGACGAGGATGCGACATGGCAGGTCACAGTCACGCGAAGAATATCATGCGCCACAAGGCCGTTGTGGACGCCAAGCGCGGCAAGGTGTTCAGCAAACTCAGCCGATACATCATCATCGCGGCCAAGAACGGCGGCGGCGACCCGGCGATGAACCTCCCGCTGCGCTACGCCATCGACAAGGCCCGCGCCGTCTCGATGCCCAAGGACAACATCGAGAAGGCGATCAAGCGCGGCACCGGCGAACTCGAAGGCGTCAGCTACGACGAGATCATGTACGAAGGCTACGGCCCCGGCGGAGTCGCGGTGCTCGTTGAGGTGTTGACCGATAACCGCAACCGCACCAACGGCGAGATTAAAAAGATCTTCGAGCGCGCCAACGCCAACGTCGGCGTCCCCGGAAGCGTCGCGTACCTGTTCGACCGCAAGGGATTCTTCGCCATCGACGCGACGAAGTACCCGGATGAAGATGCACTCATGGCGATTGCCCTGGAAGCCGGCGCCGACGACATGAAACGCGAAGGGGACATGTTCGAGATCACCACCGATCCGTCCAACTTCTCCGCGGTGATGGAGGCGATCAAGAAAGCCAACATCGAGACAGTCGAGGCCGAGGTGAAATACCTCTCGAAGATGCAGAAGGACATCGACGTTGAGACGGGCAAGAAGGTCGTCAAGTTCATCGACGCTCTCGACGACCACGACGACGTGCAGAACGTCTACACCGACGCCAACCTGACGGAAGAGATGACCGCGGAATCGGGGCAGTGATCAGTAATCAGTAATCAGTGAACAGTCATCGGTGGTCCATGATTACTGATTACTGATTACTGATCACTGCCACTTCAATTTCCCGTTCGCGACATCCAAGCCCAGAGCAACGAACTTTGCGCGATTCGCGACGGCGTTCTCGGGGTCGATCACGGCAGCCAGAAGTATCGCGGCGGCAACCGCGATGCTCGTCAGATCCTCGCGCGGAGCAATGACCGCCAAATGCGCAGGCGTCAAGCTTCCGCCAGACCAGAAGGCAGCATCCGCGAGACACCCGCCGGCTGTTCCGTGACCGGCCAACTCCGCGGCTTCGCCACAGGCACGCCGACTGGCTTCGGTCTGCTGCTTCACCCATCCTTCGGCCGCGCTGATCGCCTTCAGAGCCTCTGGAGGAGGCTTGAGCAAGGCACTTCGCACGCACAGTAGCGCCCACCAAACCGCCTCGCGCTTCGGCAGTGCGACCGCCAGAAAGCGAATCGCGTCCTCGGCTAACTGCGGCTGTGCGGCGAGCATGTCGAAGAATTGCCGCGCGGAAAGCGTCGGAGTGATTAGCGACTTCGCCGCGTCAGTAAGCGGAAGAGTTTTCGCCAGATCGACAGCCAGACGTGTCGAGGAGCGACTCTGCGTAGTGGGTGCGGTCATGCAACACCTCCGCTACGCATACGCTTGCAGAAGGCGAAATCTTTCGCCAAATGAGTTGAGGTGAAGACCGATCGAAGCGAGATGATGTTTTTTCAGAGCCGCGACCGTCAGGGAGCGATCTCGCGTAATGCGCTCCCTGACGTGCGCTCCCTGACGGTCGCGGCTCTGATTGTTCACGCACGGCAGTTCCGGTTGTCAGGGAGCGATCTCGCGTAATGCGCTCCCTGACGTGCGCTCCCTGACGGTCGCGGCTCTGATTGCGCTCGCGGCAGCTACTCTCATCGACTCTCAGCGCCGGACAGTTCGCAGGTTCGGCATCTCGTCGGCGAACTTGTCGGCGGCCTCATCGGTTACCTTCGTGCCGCCCACATATAACCGCCGCAGCCCGTCGAGTCCCTTCAACTCCATCAATCCCCTATCCGTGAGCGAGGTCTTGATGAGGTAAAGAGCCTGGAGCCGTTCGAGCGCCTTGACGTGAACCATTCCCTTGTCCGTGATCTTTGGGTTCTCGGAGAGGTCGAGCGACTCCAGAAGAGTTAACTTCTTCAGCCCCGCGAGTTCCGCATCGGTCAGGTCGGCGTTGATCAGCACCAGTGCGCGCAACTCCTTGCACTGACCGATTGCATTGACCCCGAGGGGAGAGATTTTCGACTGACTCACGACCAGTTTCCGAAGGTGAGGCAGTTCCTTGAAGACCGCGAAGCCCCGGTCCGTACACTTGGTCGCATCGAAGACATTCACCGAACCGATCTGAGGACTTTTCTTCAGCCCAACAAGCATCGCATCGGTTGCTGTCTCGATCTTCACGGACACGCGCGCACCGGCCGGCAACTTCGGGTCGATCTCGGCCGTGCCGCCGACTTTCATCACGAGGTCGAGCGCGGCTTTCTCGTCGGCGGTCGGCGTGGTGGCCGGTTGAGCGAGGGTCAGTTGGGGGAGCAGGCTCAGGGCGCAGAGGCTGGGCAAAGTGAATCGCACGAGGATCTCCGTCAGGCGGGAGGAACAGCGGGATTCTAAGCATTAGACCGGCCACGCGGCAAGAAGTTCCAGAGCGGATTGCGGACCAGAGCGGGCAGTTGCGGGCAAGTAAGGGGAGGTTCTTTCATTTTCCTTTCGCTTTCGGGAAGGTAAGATACGCAAGACTCCTGGCACGCAGACGATTCCCGCCCGCGTCCTCTTCTGGCGCCCGTTGCCGGTAGTCCCCAGCGAACTTCCGATTCCGTTTGTCAAAGTACACGTTCTCTCTCTGCTGTCGAATTGCCGGAGCTGAACGAATGCCCGATGCCCAGCCGCAAACCGCCGCGCCGGAGAAGCCGCCAGACCTGACCGGTCGCACGCTCGGCGACTTTCAGATTTTGCGGCGAATCGGTATCGGCGGAATGGGGCAGGTGTATCTGGCTCGCCAGTTATCGCTCAAGCGTGAAGTCGCGCTGAAGCTCCTTCGTGGCGACTTGAGTCCCAATTCGACTGCTCACGCTCGCTTCCAGGCCGAAGCCCAGGCGGTCGCCAAGCTCAACCACCCGAACATTGTCCACATCCACCAGATCGGCGAACAGGATGGACTTCGCTACATGGTGTTGGAGTTCGTGGACGGGCGCAACCTTCGCGATTACCTTGCGCGCAAGGGGCCGCCGGATTTGCCGATCACGCTCAGTGTGATGCGCCAGGTGACGTTGGCGCTTCAGAAGGCCCACGAGCAGGGAATTGTTCACCGCGACATCAAGCCCGAAAACATTCTGGTGACCCGCAAGGTCGAGGTGAAAGTAACCGACTTCGGCTTGAGCCGCTTCTTCACTCCCGAGGCTCCCGCCACGAACCTCACGCAGAGCGGAGTGACTCTCGGCACGCCTCTGTACATGTCGCCGGAGCAAGTGCAGGGACACACGCTCGATCACCGTAGCGACATCTATTCGTTTGGCGTCACGTGTTATCACTTGCTGGCGGGCGAGCCGCCGTTTCGCGGTACCTCCGCGTTCGACGTGGCGCTCAAGCACGTTCAGGAGCAACCGCGACTGCTCTCCGACCTGCGCCCCGACCTTCCCGCCGACCTCTGCGGCATGGTTCACAAGATGATGGCGAAGAACCCGGCCGACCGCTACCAGTCGGCGCGGGACGTTCTTCGCGATCTGGTGAAAGTGCGCGACGGACTGGCCACCGGCACCGCGGCCCTGGCTCTGGGGCCGACCAATGGCACACACCCACAAGCCCTGACACTCTCAACACCCTCGACTTCCACTCCCAGCGGGCTTGCACTCACGCAGGCCAGCGCGATGCCCGCGCCTCAGCCGGCGCGATGGGGATTGTGGTTGTTGGCCGCTCTGGCGTGTGTGTTCGCGGGGGTGTGTGGGGTGTTGCTTTATGCGGCCGCGAATCCACCGCCCGAACAGCAGACCAACGCCACGCCCTCCGCACACCTCACGCCTCCGCCAGCGCCGGGGCCAGGGTTGCCCGACATTCGTCCGCCGAACAAGCTGACCACCACGCGAGAACGCGAACTGCTCGCCGTACTCAACAGCGAAGGCACCAAACCCGATGACGCGATCAAGGCTTCCATCGAACTGGGGCTGCTGTACCTGAAGGAACGGCGGTTGACCGAAGCGACCGAGCGGTTCGAGCGGCTGAAGGCCAAGGCGAGCGACTGGCGAGATTTTCAGGCGGCTCGGTCGGCGAATCTGGCGGGCCGGCTGGGTCAGGCGGTGGTGCTGGCCCACGACAACAAGGCGCAAGCATCCAACAAGCTATTCCTGGAAGTGGTCACCGACCCGACTCCGAAGTTCGGGCCGAAGGGTGATCGCGGCGGTGCCGCGGTGAGTTGGCTACTGTTGCGTTACCCGGATCTGAGCCTCGCCGTCACCGATGCGCTCAACCGCAACGCCGCGAACCTCGGCAAGACCAAGCTCGAACCCGATAAGCTCGAACAACTCCGCTCCCCGCCCCGCGTCGGGAAGAAGAACTGAAAGCATTTCACCACAAAGGCATGAAGATCACACAAAGACTCACAAAGAAAGCAAAAGAGTTTTCGGCAGGATGACAGGATCAAGCAGGATTCAGAATCAAGATCGTGTTCATCCTGTTATCTCGTCAAAACCTCTTCTGTATTCTTTGTGTCCCTTTGTGTGATCTTTGTGCCTTTGTGGTGAAATCTTCTGCCTTCGTATCTTTGTGATGAAATCCTCTTCACTCCACATACAGGAACTCGTTGAGGCAGAAGAGCACCTGGCAGAGGTCGGCCATTGCGGTTTCGCGGTCGGTTCCGGTATTTCCCTTGAGGAAGTCCAGCGCGTCGGCGAGTTCATCCTTTGTTGGCTCGCGGCAGAGAGCGATCTTGTAGGCAAGAGTCACCGCGTCCGAATCGCTTGTCTTGCCAGCGCCCAGAGCGCGCTTCGCGAGACCATAAGCCGCAGCACGAACGTGCGGGTTGTTCATCAGATGGAGCGATTGAGGAGCAACTGTCGTGCTCGGTCGGTCTCCGACACCGACTGTGCCGTCCGGTGCATCGAAGATAACCAGAGACGGGATGAGCTTGCTTCGCTTCATGGTGAAGTAGATGCTGCGTCGCGGACTTTCTTCGCTCAGAGTGCCGGGACCGTACATCGTTGTGTTCAGTCTCCCGCCGACGAAGAGAATGCTGTCGCGAATCACTTCCGCCTGAAGTCTGCGCACCGGTTGACGCCACACGAGCTTGTTGTCGGGGTCGAGCTTGGCCTTCGCTTCGTCGCGTGTGGAGCTTTGGCGATATGCAGCGCTCGTCAGGATGAGCTTGTGAATCGGCTTGAGCTTCCAGCCGTTGCGGATTAACTCGCTGGCGAGGAAGTCGAGCAACTCCGGATGGCTTGGTGCTTCCCCGCGAATGCCAAAATCGCTCACAGTGGCGACAAGTCCACGGCCGAAATGTTGGTGCCAGAGTCGATTCACGATCACACGCGCGACCAGGTGCCCTGCACCGCTCTGCGTGTCGGTCAGCCAGTTGGCGAACGCGGTTCGCCGATAACTCAAGCGTGAGTTGGGCGGAGTGGGTGTAATCCACTTCGACTGAGCCTCCGCATCCGGCATCAGCACTTGCAAGAACGACACTGAAGCGACTCCAGACTTCTGAACCGGGTCTCCGCGACGCAAGAAATGTGTCTCCTTCAGGAAGTCATCTCCCTGCGAGTGCAACCTGATCGGTGGTAAGCCTTCGCTGGAAACAAGTGCCTTGACTTTGTTGGGCTTAGGAGCCTTCGCAGCGTGATCGCGCTCGGCTTTCTGCAACTTCTGATACTCTGCATCCTGCGGCGCGTACCACTTCAGCACCGCGCTTACTTGTTCCGGCGTCCGCTTATCGGCGGGCGTTGACAAAGCCAAACGCACGCCTTCTGGAATCGCGATGCTGGTGAGTTCTGGTTTTTCGCCAGCGCTGACGGAGATGCGAGGCCGGCCGATGCCGTGGCCCGTGTTGTTGTTGAAGGAGAGCGTGACAACTAACTTCGTTCCTCCGGCAAAGCCGACGGGCTTGTCGAAGTTGAACGCGGCCGCGTGGTCTTTACCGAACTGCGGATCGATGGCCCACGCGGTTGTGACGTCGGTGTCGATGGCAGCAGCAACCCCGAGATTCTTCTGCTCGAAGGTCGCGCGCGCATTGGCGAGCTTCACGCGCACCGGAGGTGTCTTCTCATCTGAAACGAGCGGCTCGGCGAACACGCGAACATCGGAGAGCGCGAAATTCCCGTTGGTCGCGCGTCCCGGCCCGTTCTTCACGAACGACGAATGGGCGAGAGCTTCAACGCGAAGCGACTTGATGCCTTCCAGATTGGTCACCACATTAAACGTGAGTGTTTCGGTGGTCGGGTTTTTCCCAGAGAGAAGCACGCTCCCATCGCCTTGCGGTGTGATCGTTGCTCCGCCAGCGGATTTGCTTGCGCTCACGCGCGGAACGATCCACGCATCCTTCGGGAGCAACTTCCCGGCGCGTTCCTTCTCCCACAGCGCGAACTTGCCGGGCAACTGTTCCTTCTCGAACTTCGCAATCGCCGCGACAAACGGAGCGTGATCCGCATCGAACGCAGTTTTGGCCTTCGCGTAGCCCTGCGGGTCGAGATCGAGTTCCACTTCCGTGCGCACGGTCGTGGTGAAAGCCGAAAGCATCCGGTAATAGTCGCGAGCGGGGATCGCATCGAACTTGTGATCGTGACAACGCGCGCAGCCAACCGTCAGTCCGAGGAAGGTTGTGCCGATGTTGCCGAGCATGTCGTCGAGTTCGTCGTAGCGGTGCTTCTCGACTTCGTTCTTGGTGATCTGCGTGCTGTGAACGCCCGCGGCGAGATAACCCGTCGCCATCATCGCCAGGTAATCGTTCGGCGCGATTTCATCACCGGCAATCTGCCACTTCGCGAATGTGTCGAACGGAATGTCCTGGTTCAGCGCTTTAATCACGAAGTCGCGATAGTGGTAGGCGGTCGGTCGGTCGTAGTCGTGCTCGAAGCCGTGACTCTCCGCGAATCGCACCAGATCGAGCCAGTGTCGTGCCCACTTCTCGCCGTAGTGTTGCGAAGCGAGTAGTTGATCGACCACCTTCGCGAATGCTTCGGGCGAATCGTCCTTCAGGAACGCTTCCACCTGTTCGGGGGTTGGCGGAAGCCCAATCAGATCGAGATACACGCGGCGAATGAGCGTCCGCTTGTCCGCGGGCGCGTTCGGCTTGATCCCGGACTTCTCCAGTTTGTCGAGAAGAAATCCATCAATCGGATTTGGAAGTTGCGGCTTGGGATTTCGGAAGTCCTTCAAGAGCGGCTGATACGCCCAGTGCTTCTTGAGATCGGCTGCAACAACTTTCTTCGTCCACGCGTCGAGATCTTTTTCAATGAATGGCTTGTCGTAAGGAGCGCCGAGGTCGATCCACTCCGCGATCTTCTTCAAGTCTTCGTCCTTGAGCTTGGGCCGCTCGTGCGGCATGTGAGGCTCTTTCTGGTGAGCCGTCAGTTGATACAGCAAGCTCTTCTTGTGGTCGCCGGGCACAACAGCCGATCCGCGACCGCCACCCTTGAGCAGCGACTCCCGCGTGTTCATGTCGAGTTCGCCCTCGATGCGGTCACCGGTGTGGCATTTCACGCACTTCGTTTGAAGCACCTTGCGCACGTGCGACTTGAATAGCTCGGTTCCCTTCGCCATTTTCGCGACGTGATCGGGATCGACCTTGTCTTTGCCTTTTGGCTGCGCGCGGCCGGGAGAGTTCACACCCGGAGTCAGAACCAGCGCGGCGAAGAGAACGGCGAGCGAACATCGGCGACCGGAGAGCAACATCGGCAGATTCCTCGACAGGCGGGATAGTATCGAGGGTATCAGTGTTGAGTGGCGATGGGAAGAGAATGAAGGCGAACCCCGCCCGCAAGGGCGGTGGGTGGTTGCTTGACCCGCCGCCCTTGCGGGCGGGGTTCACTACGCAGCTCCGGGCAGCTCCAACTCGAACGTCTCCGAGTCAAGGAAGTTGCCCGTCTTCAGATCGTAGACTCGGCGCAGTCCCTTCAAGTGCCAGGCGTCGATGGTGTACTCGTGATAACCCCATCTGCGCGTTTGAGTTGAACTCCCGGCACAGATCGTGGGGAACGGAAGATTCGCCGCGAGCGGAAGAACATACCAGCCGTGCCGGTGACCGTGCAGCCAGAGACCCACTCCGCATTCCGCGGCCAAATCGCGGACCTTCCGCCAGTCGCGGAGCCGGTGCCAGCGCGGTTCGGGCGTGTAGGTGTGCGTGAGGAGCGGATAGTGGCTCACAACGATTCGCGGGCCGCTGTCAATCATCGCGCAGAGAGCGCGAAAGCGTTCCAACTGCGCATCGCCAACGCGACCGGTCGCGTCCCACAGCCAGAAGTTCGACTTCGCGGAGTTCAGAGCGATCAGCCACACGTGCCCGACCTTCCGGGCAAACGGATAGTGCTCATCCGCCACTCGCAGCCCTTCTTGCCAGGGCGCGAAGGCTTCCTCGAACACGCGGTCGCGCACGGCGCGATGAACATACAGATCGTGGTTGCCTGGAACCGCGATTCCCGGCGGCAATGTGGGATCACCCACACCCAGCCGACGCGCGGCCTCGGTCATCTCCGCGGGGAAAGCCAGCGTGGTTGCATCACCCGAAAAGACAAGCTGATCGAATCCGCGCGAAGCGAATTCGCGCCGAAGAGCCGCGGTCACGTCGTTGGCGTGCCGGAACCGCCGACCGCGACCGAGCAGCGACACATTCACCCAGCCCGTCGTGCGCTTGCTGAATACGTCTCGCACGCGCCAACCCAGCGGCCGGGCGGTCAGGTGAATGTCGCTGAAATGAGCCAGTTTCACGGACATAGCGCGGAACGCGGAGTGCGGAACGCGGAACGCGGAATACAACAGACAAGAGTAGGCTATCGCGAAGCGCGACGAGTGACAGGTGTCTTTCGTTCCGCGTTCCGCACTCCGCGTTCCGCGTTGCGAAAATGATTACCTACAGCTTCCCCACCAAGATTGTTCTGGTTACCGGTAGCTCGCGTGGCATCGGGGCGGGCGTGCTTTCCGCGTTCGCCAAAGCCGGCGCGACCTGCGTGCTTCACTTCTGGGACGACCCGGAGGGAGCTAACCGCAAAGATGCCGACACGCTGGCCGCGGAACTGCGCGTGCTGGCAAACAAGCCGACGATCCACGTCTTCTCGGCCGATGTGCGCAACGCGGCCCAGGTGGAATCGCTCATGAAGTTCGTTCACGAACAGTGCGGCGGGCTGGACATCCTCGTGAATAACGCCGGCATCGTCCGCGACCGCACACTCAAGAAAATGACGCTCGACGAGTGGCACGCGGTCATTCAGACCAACCTCGATGGCGTCTTCCACTGCTGCAAGTACGGCGTTGAAGTGTTGCGCGATGGCGGACGAGTGGTGAACATCGCATCAGTCGCGGGGATGGTCGGCTTCCACGGTCAGACGAATTATGCGGCCGCGAAAGCCGGAGTGATAGGCATGACGCGTGTGCTGGCGAAGGAACTGGCTCGTCGGCAAATCACGGTGAACGCAATCGCTCCAGGTGTGATTCAGACGGCGATGCTTGGCGAGATCAAGCCGGAAGTGATGGCGGAATACCTCAAACACATCCCCATCGGTCGGCTCGGTCAGCCGGAAGATATTGCCAACGCGGTATTATTCCTGGCCAGCGAGGAAAGCGGGTACATTTCTGGTCAGGTTCTGCCGGTTACGGGGGGATGGATTTGAGGAGTGAAAAGTTCAAAATGAAAAGTGCAAAATGACGAACCATGCAGTGCAAGACCGGGTAGATTGTTGCCAGCTTGAAGCCCATGTCGGCGCTTCATTTTGCACTTTTCATTTTGAACTTTGAACTTGGTGAGCCATGACTCTCTTCGCCACGCCCTGGACGCCTGATACCTTCGAGATGGCCCTTCTCGCCGCGGCCGTCTTTGGGCTGCTCGGCATCGCGCTTTTGGCGCTGGGGTTCAAGGTGTTCGAGTGGATCACACCGAAGCTCCACATCGAGGAGGAGCTGGGCAAGGGAAACGTGGCAGTCGGTATCATGATTGGAGCAGTGATTCTTGGAATCAGCCTGATTGTGCTTCGCGCGATTGGCGGCTGATCTCCCAGTGCGCGTCCATCGAGATTCGGAAGTAAGGTAAAGTTCTGAGACGCGAATACACATTCGGGAAGTCGCGCGAAGCGAGCGGGGGGAAGATGCGCAGATCGAGTGCGATCACGGTGACAATTCTCGGTAGCCTGTTGCTGACGTGCTGCCTGAACACAGGCGGTTGCGGTCGGCGGTCCGCGTCGGCACCGGATTACAACTGGTACGACAAGAGCGGCAATCGAATCGAGGAGAGGTGGAAGACTGACGATCAGGGGAACAAGTTGCTCGACGACCAGGGACGCACCATTCCACTGCCGCACGTGCCCTACGACCGCGATCACCGCGAATGGGTTTACCAGAACGGTGCCTGGGTTCCGCTTCCGCCTCCGGGTGGAAGATCCTCGAGTCGAACGGGCGGATTCTTTTTCTTCGGTGGTTCGGGGTATCGCTCCGGCTCTGGTTCCTCCGTCGGTTCCGGCGGTTCTTCGCGCTCCTCGATCAGCCGCGGCGGCTTCGGGACAACCGGATTCGGTTCCAGTTAACAACACCATTGCGAGGTCATCACATGCCGACCTACGACGATGATGAAGACGAGGACGAACGTCCCCGGAAGCGCCGACGAGGACACGAGAGCCGCGTCCCGTGTCCGAACTGCGGCAGCCGGTCCGTGCGCAATGGGCCGTGGCCGTGGTATCTCGGAACCGTGGGCGCTTTGCTGTGCAAGGCGGTTATCTGTAACGACTGCGGACACGAGTTCGACGAGAAGAAGCCGCAAGCCGATCTCGCGACACGCAAACGCAACCTCGCCATTGGAATCAACCTCGTGGGTGGAATCGGCATCCTCACCGTGATCGGCTTGCTCGTGCTCTGGATCATGTACACGATGAACCCGCGGTAACCGTAGGACAGGCTTCCAGCCTGTCATTCGGAAGAGACAGGCAAGATGTCTGTCCTACTTTCATGAAGCAACTCACCATCGTCGTGAAGCCATTCCGGGCGGAAGCCGTGTTGCGAGCGATAGCCGAACTCGGCGTGACCGCGTGCGCGGTGCGCGAAGCAAAGGGCTACGGTCGGCAGAAAGGTTATCTCGACCGCTATCGCGGATCGGAGTACAGCACCGCGTACTTGCCGAAAGTGGAAATCACCGTCTGGGTGACTGACGAACAGGCCGCGACGCTCGGCGAAGTCGTGCCGAAGGTCGCCCGCACCGGCCGCATCGGCGACGGGAAGGTGTTCGTCGTTCCGCTCGCCTGGAACGAACCGCTGGAGTTTTGAATCTGTTCCCGCGTTGGTAACCCAGGGTGCGCTTGCTTCGCAATCGACCCTGGGCTTTGGTCTCTAACGCCTTCGGCGAAAAGACACAACAGCCGCGTCTCCATTCAACTTCCCTACACCGCACGGCCGATACATTCCGAACAGACATAATCCGTCTTGTTCGGGGATGAACCATGCGCAGGCGACTCGCGGCGGTCGGGTTGAGTGTGATTCTTGGCGCGAAGTTACTCAGCGCGCAGCCACAGTATCCGTTTCCGCCAGCGATGCCGCCCGTTTCTCCACCGCAATACCCGTTTGCGCCAGCGATGCCGGCCACGCAACCACCGCGCTTTCCCGTAGCGCCAGGGTTGCCGCCGCCACAGTTCCCCGCTCAACCTTCGTTCCCTCTTCCGCCGTCGCGAGTTCCATCTCAACCAGTTGTGGCCGCGTTGCCCAGTTTCCCAGCGCCCGCGCGAGTTCCACCGCCGAGATTGTTGCCCTCGATGCGCGTGGGAGTTACTGCGCCCGGTTTGCCGACCCTCAGCGAGAAGAACGCCGCTTCGCCGAAGTTCGGGTCGACGAACGTACCTCCGATTGCCAAACCAGAAGCGATCACCGAAATCCCGCTTCCTCACCCGGAGCAGAAGTTCCCGATCCGGGCTATGGACGTGACGGTGAAGCGCGCCATCGGTAGCTGGCAGGTATGGGCCGGACAGAAGTTGCTTGGCGACTTCGGCAACAACGAGACCAACGCCCGAGACGTGGCTCGCGTGTTCCGCGACCTACGGCCAACCGAGTGGGTGACCATCGGAGGAGCGAAACCGGTTGTCGAATACGGATTGACCAACGGCCGACCCGCCGTGATCGGCGTTCCGCTTGATGCAACCGGCGAACAGAACCCCGCGGCACCCGCGATGAATGGCCCAATCGCAACCGGAGCAGGCGCGAAGTTCGTGCAGACGATTGACCTCAAGACGGCCCGAATCGAGCCGATTCGTGGAGTGTGGTGCGTGCGCGATGACGAGACTATCCTCTTCAACTTCGGCACCAACAAGGCCGACGCGGAACAGACGCTCGCCGTGATTCAGAAGCACGGCTTCAATCGCGTCGGCGTGGTCGGCACGCCCACGCAACCGGTGATGAGTTACCTCCACGTATCAGCCGAGCCAGAGCGTGCCAACAAGCTCGTGGGCGGGCAACTGTTGGTGAATGCGCAGATCAACGCACTGACGCGAACCGGCATTCCGGTGCCGGGCGTCGGTTATGTCGGCGAGATGGTGAAAATTGACCCGAGGAAGGTGGAAGTCCGCAAGGACGGAACGGAGTGGGTGGTCGCGTCCGGTCAGGAAGTGTTGGGGCGATACGGGCCGACCGAGTGGGCCGCACGCGAAGCCGCTCGCACTGTGAGCGACGCTCGGTTCACCGAATTCTGCCGACTTGGCGGAACTTCAAACGTGACCTTCTTCCTCGCGAACGGCAAGGCGCCGATCCGCGCTCCCTACAACACACACGGCCGCTCGTTCAACCCCGGCTCGCTGAAAGTGGAACAGATCAACCAGAAGTGGACCATCACCGAGAACCGCCGACCGCTGTTTGATGTCGGCAGCCCGCAGGAAGGCGAAACAGTCGTCCGCGTCATTCGGCACTACGGCTTCGACCAGATTTGCAATCTCAGCCCCGGCGGAACGAAAGGCGTCATGTTCCTCATCAAGAACCGCTAGAGTTCAGTGCAAAGTGAACAAGGAAAAATGCAAAATGGAAGAGGAGTGTTCTCGGTTTTTCCTTTTTCACTTTGCACTGTTTCACCATCCCAGCGCGCTGCGGAGTTGTTCCAGGCCGCCCGCGAGCGCCGATTCGGGAGTGGGGAAGGTTGTCTTGGGGTCATCGTAGCGCTTGCCGTTGACGGTCGCACTGACGGCACAGGTGAATTTGCCCGTCGCGGGGCGCACTTCGAGTTTGTAGAGCGGTTGCCCGTCGATCAGCGCGAATGTCGTCTCCGGCATCACGCCCGGCTTGAGCGATCCGCCTCGCGCTTGCAACCAATCGGGCACAGTCATCACTTCACTCCGGTAGCGGTTTGTCCTTCGTCTCCGGCAAGAACGGCAGGACCACAATGCCCAGCAGGAAGACAGCGCACATCGTCACGCTGGCGTAGCGGAACGGAAGGTTGCCTTCGCTGCCGAAGAGTTTCGGAAGTTCGCCCATCACGAACAGGCCGGCCGCGGCTATCACCCGCCCCGCGTTGTAGCAGAACGAAGTACCCGTGCTGCGGTATTTCGTCGGGAACAGTTCCGGCAGATAGATCGCGTAGCCGCCGAACAGCGCGATCTGGCAGAACCCCATGAGCGGGATCATCCAGAAGATGTCCGACCGGTCGTTGAGGAACATGAAGGTTGTGGCTGTCGAGATCATCGCCAGGATAAAGAAGATGGCAAAGGTGGATCGCCGACCCAGGATGCCGGTCATCCAACTGAACGCGAAGATGCCGAAAAACGCACCGGCGTTCTGCACCAGTGACGTGACTCCGCGCCACCAGCTGACCTCACCCTTCAACTGATCGCCCGTTAGCCCTTCCGCCGCCAGTGTTGATTCGAGCGCGAATTGCACCAGTCGCGGGGAGAAGAACCCGATCCCCCACAACCCGATCACCCCGGCGCTGGTGAGGACCAGAGCCAGCACAACTCGGCGACCCCAGGGCGGTGTGGTGAAGATGCCCGTGAGCGTGCCGAAGAACGCCTTCCACGCCGACGGGCGCTGACCGGTCGCTTCGGCCGCGCGCATCGCGATCCACTTATCCGGTTCACGCAACGTGAACTGCACCACCACCAACAGAATGCCGGGAAGGATGCCGATCAGGAACATCACGCGCCACGGCGTGAGCCACTGGTCGGCGGGGAAGGCGCCCTCTTTCTGGAGCGAAGCGAGGTACATGTTGATGAGCGCTGCCGTGCAGTTGCCGAACACACTTGACGCCTGGAACAGCCCCAACACATACGGGCGCGAGTTGTCGGGAACTGTTTCCGCCAACAACACGACAGCCGACGCGAACGCGCCGCCCACGCCGACCCCCGTGAGCAACCGGTAGAGCATGAAGTCCCATTCGCTGACCGACAGCGCGCTGAGACCGGTGAACAGAGCGTAGCAACCGATGGTCGCGGTCAGCGTCTTGACGCGCCCAAGCCGGTCACCGAGTACGCCGAAGCCAATGCCGCCGAGTCCCCAGCCGAACAGGAATACCGCGGTTGTCCAGGTGCCCATCTCGCCGACCGCAGGGTCGCTGGCCGGCTTGTTCATCAGCGCGGCCAGCGCGGGATCGCGGGCGAGCACGAACAACTGCTGATCCATGCAATCCAAGTCCCACGCCAGACAGCAGACGACGAACACGAACCAGTGATACGGAGTGAGATCCTTCAGACTGGCCCAGCCAGTGCGAGGAGCGGTGGGCGCGGGCATGGAGGAATCGGCAGACATTGGCAGCGCTTGGGTGAGTGTTTTCGCGGACTGGTGGGGTTACAACGTCCCAGCAACATTACCCGCCGGCACGTTCCGACGCCAGTATTTCCGCATCTTCCGCGAAAGTGCTATGATGAATCTTTTCCCTTTCCGCTGGTTCGCGGGGTGAGCCGCGTGACTCACGAAGACCTCTTCCCGGTGTCGGTCGGCTTCCTCGGTGCCGGGCAAATGGCAACCGCGCTCGCATCCGCTTGGGCAAAGGCCGGATTGCTCGACGTTGCCCGCTGCCGAGCCGCCGACCCATACCCGGAAGCGAGGGCAAAGTTCGAGGCGACCACGGGCGTGCAGACGGTCGCGAGCAACGCCGCGGTCGCTGCTCTGTGCGATGTGCTGGTGCTGGCGGTCAAGCCGCAAGTGGTTCCCGACGTGCTGACCGAACTGAAGCCCGCGCTCGACCCGCGGCACTTTGTCATCTCCATCGCGGCCGGGGTTACGCTCGACACGCTCGCGTCCGGGCTGGGCACCGAGCGACTCGCCCGCGTGATGCCCAACACGCCCTGCCTGGTGGGGGCAAGCGGCACTGGCTACGCGACGCGGAACAAGCGCCCGAACAATACGGACATCGATCTGGTCGGGAAGCTCTTCGGGGCGGTCGGCACGGCTCATCACCTGCCGGAACACTCCCTGGATGCAGTCACTGGCTTAAGCGGCAGCGGGCCGGCGTTCGTGTACGTGTTCATCGAAGCGTTAGCCGATGGCGGAGTGAAGTGCGGCCTTCCGCGCCCGGTCGCTCTCTCGCTGGCAGCGCAAACAGTGCTCGGAGCCGGGAAAATGGTACTCGAAACGGGCCAGCATCCCGGAGCGCTGAAGGACGCGGTCGCCAGCCCCGGAGGAACGACCATCGCGGGCCTTCACGCGCTGGAACGCGCGGCCTTCCGGGCCGCCGCGATGGATGCGGTCGAAGCCGCCACGAAGCGAGCGCAAGAGTTAGGAAGAAGAGAGTGATCCGCAGATTTCGCAGATGGACACAGATTCAAAACCGAAGAGAGAATGGCCACAAAAAAGCACAAAAGGCACAAAACGAAAGCAGAAGAATGAATTGAAATCAATTGCTCTGGTTTGGTTTTCTTTTGTGCCCTTTGTGCTTTTTTAGTGGCCATTCTCTTTGCTTCAAATCTGCGTTCATCCGCGAAATCTGTGGATTAAAGGCTTTCCACCATGACGAACGAACTGGTTCTGATTTTCGATTTCGGCTCGCAGTTCGGGCAACTGATCGCCCGACGAGTGCGCGAGCAGAACGTCTTCTGCCAGGTGGTGCGCCACGACCTGCCCGCGGCACGCGTCAAGGAGTTGAACCCGAAAGGAATTATCCTTTCGGGCGGCCCCGCGAGCGTCTACGAACCCGGAGCGCCACACTGCGATCCGAAAATCTTCGATCTGGGCATTCCCGTGCTCGGCATCTGCTACGGGATGCAACTCGCGTGTCATTTCCTTGGCGGCAAGGTCGGCGGAACGGCTCACACACGCGAATACGGCCGAGCAACTCTCACGGTGAACGACCCGAACACCATCTTCCAGGGCTACCCCACCGAATCGACCGTGTGGATGAGCCACGGCGATCAGGTGCAAAACGTCAGCGGAGACTTTGAAGCTCTCGCGGCCACCGACACTTGCCCACTGGCCGCGATCAAGCACAAGAGCCGCCCGCTCTTCGGTATCCAGTTCCATCTGGAAGTCGCGCACACACCACACGGCGGGCTGATCCTGGCGAACTTCCTGCGCGATGTGTGCGGCTGTACCGGTCAGTGGAAGATGCAGGCGTTCATCGACAGCACTGTAACTGACATCAAGGCGAAGGTCGGCAAGAAGCGCGTCATCTGCGGACTGTCCGGCGGTGTCGATTCGAGCGTGTGCGCTGCGCTCTTACTGAAGGCCATCGGTCCACAGGTCGCGTGCATTTACGTTGATAACGGCCTGATGCGCGCCGGCGAAACGGAAGTCGTGAGGCACACGTTCAAGGACTGGTTCAAGGCCGATCTACACGTTGTCGATGCGAAGGATCGCTTTCTCTCCGCGCTCAAGGGCGTTGTCGATCCACAGGAGAAGCGGAAGATCATCGGAGGCGTGTTCATCGACGTGTTCAAGCACGAGGCGAAGTCGATTCCGGACGCACGCTTCCTCGCGCAAGGAACACTTTACCCCGATGTGATCGAGAGCGGCGGCGCAGTGGATGGCCCGGCCGCGACAATCAAACTTCACCACAACGTCGGTGGGCTACCGACAGAGTTGGGCTTCGAGTTAATCGAACCGCTTCGCGACTTGTTCAAGGACGAAGTTCGCAGGCTCGGTCTGGAACTCGGTTTGCCGGAAGATGTCGTGTGGAGGCATCCGTTCCCTGGTCCGGGTCTCGCGGTGCGCTGTCTGGGTGAAGTCACTGAAGAGAAACTCGCCACGCTCCGCAAGGCCGACACGATCTTCCTCGAAGAACTTCGCAAGGCCGGACTGTATCGCAAGACGGCTCAGGCGTTCGCTGTGCTTCTGCCGGTACAATCGGTGGGCGTGATGGGCGACGGCCGCACTTACGAGAACGCTATCTGCTTGCGGTGCGTGCAAACTGACGACTTCATGACCGCCGACTGGTCGCGCTTGCCGGAAGATTTACTCGCGCGAGTCGCGACCGCCATTATTAACAAGGTGAAGGGCGTGAATCGGATCGTCTACGACATCAGCAGCAAGCCGCCCGCGACAATCGAGTGGGAGTAGGCTCGAATGCGGATTGCGGAATACGGAATGCGGAATGAAAGAGGCGACCGGCGCGGTTTCAGCCCGCCGAGTTCAGGTGAACCACAACCGGAGAAGCCATCATGGCAATACCAGCACTGATCGCCGGGATTCTGCTTATCGTGGTCGGGGCGGTGGGTTACGCGAACGCGACGCCGGGCGCTGATGGTAAGGTCAGCCCGACTGCGATGATCCCGGCGTTCTTCGGAGTTGTGCTGGCGATCTGCGGACTGCTCGCGTTCAACGACAAGTTTCGCAAACACGCGATGCACGTCGCTGCGGTCGTGGGTCTGCTCGGCGCGATCAGCGGGTTCGTGCCGCTCATCCGCCAGTACAACAAGACCGGTTCGTTCGACCCGCTGACACCCTCCGCGGTGTCGGGCGAGTTAATGATCCTGATTTGCGCCGGGTTTGTCGGGCTGTGCGTGAACTCGTTCATCCAAGCGAGGAAAGCACGCAAGGCGAAGGAAGCGAGCGAAGCATAATTGTGAGCGCCGAGCCGTCAGGCCGACGGTATTGACTCAGTGCGTCGCGGCGTAAACCCAACGGTTAAACCAGAAACCGTCGGGCTTACGCCGCGACGCTCAGGAAAACACCGTCGGGCTTACGCCGCGACGCTCACTTCTCCATCTCGTCGAGCCACTTCGAGATGATGGAGCAGTAGTAGGCACCGCTCATGCTGGACTTATCGCCGGGCTTGGTCGCGTAACCGCCGTCCTTGTTGCGGTGCGAATCCACGAACGCGCGGAGTTTCTTCACGTCCTTTGGTTTCACCTTCAGATGCATCAAGGCTCGCATCACGCGATACGTTGTCTCGATGTCGGAGGCTTTCTCGCCCTTTTTCCCCCAGCCGCCATCAGCGCGTTGACCGCTCAGAAGCGGAGCAGTGACAACGGCCTGATTTCCCGGCTCGAACTTCTCGTCCGGTCGCAGACGGAGCATGAACGCAAGCAGCGAACCGGCTTCGCGGGCGTGTTCCGCGCCGGGCGGTCCCTTGAACGTGTCCTGGCTGTACTTCCCAGCGATCTCGAACCACGGTTCCAGCTTGAAGGGGCAATCCTTCACGCCCCAGGCTTCGACCGCAGCAGCGCCGATGCGCACTTCCTCGAAAGTCTTCGCGTTCTCCTTGAGGTAGTCCATTGCCTTCGCGAACTTCGCTTTCGGAATGCCCAACTCCATCGCGGCCATCACGCCGATGCTCGTGATCGTAACATCGGGCTTACCGCCCGGCTCCGCGAAGCCGCCGGTCTTCGCATCGAAGCACTTCAGCACGAACGCCGCGTGCTTGTCTTTGTTGGGAACCTCCGCGCCGAGGTACTTGAGTGCCCGCACCGCGCCGTTGGTGGCGCGCAGACCGGGCTTTGGCACTGCGTCAATGTTCGGATCTTGCGGCGCGAGGTAGAACCCACCGCCTGGGTCTTGCAGAGCCGTGATCCACTTGATCGTTTCCTTCTTTTGCTCCGCGGTGGGCTGCGCGAACGCGAACGAAGGAAGCAGAACGATCAGCGCAAGTGACAATCGCATGTCACACTCCCATGTAGGACAGGCTGGACACCTGTCTCTTCCCAATGACAGGCAAGATGCCTGTCCTACTTCGGCCGAAACGCCTTTACGATGGTCTCGTGTGTGGTGATGTACGGCCCGCCGATGAGATCGAGACAGTACGGGATCGCGGGCATTACCGCGAGCATACATTCGCGGATCGCGTTGGGCTTGCCCGGCAGATTGACGATGAGCGACTTTCCGCGAATGCCCGCTGTTTGACGCGAGAGAATCGCGGTGGGCACGCTCTTGAGCGACACTTGCCTCATGAGTTCGCCGAAGCCCGGCATGAGTTTTTCGCACACCGCTTCGGTTGCTTCAGGGGTCAC
>JAKEEV010000831.1 GCA_022616395.1 Planctomycetia bacterium
AGCGAGCGAAGAGCAATACACATCACGCGGAGCGTGAGGACTACTCTGAAGCCCGCCTCGGCTCGGCGGGCCTACTTGTGCGGCTCCGGGAGTGGTGTGAAGCGATACGACCACCACGCAACCGCGTTGGCGAGCAACACGAACACGTACACATCGAAGATCGGATCCCACTGAGCGCGGCCGCTGAATCCGCGCTCCTTCTGCCAGTCCGCGAACACGCCGACGAACCCCTGCGATGCCATCGCGCCGAGAACACCCAGTCCGTTCATCAGTCCGAAGATGGTCGCGGTGTGCCGGCCTCCTTGCGGAATCGCGCACGACCACCAGTTCGGTAGCGTGATGTGCATCGCGCAGAAAGACGCTCCCCACAGAGCCGCCAGTGCAAGCGCGCTGTCTTGTCGCACGCCCGCGA
This sequence comes from Planctomycetia bacterium, assembly GCA_022616395.1. Taxonomy (GTDB): domain Bacteria; phylum Planctomycetota; class Planctomycetia; order Gemmatales; family Gemmataceae; genus Gemmata. Next base: position 413 of record JAKEEV010000831.1, read on the forward strand.
ACAGACACGCGGCCGCGAGGAGATAGCTCCCCACGCCCAGGTATCGGCGGGCCGCGACTGGATCGTTCAACTTGGAAATGTGATCCGCGAGCCAGCCTCCGAGCAGCATTCCCACCGCTGAACCTGCCATCACCAGCGACGTGAGGTTGCCCGCTTCTACATTCCCAACTCCGCGCGAGGCATTGAGATACTTCTGGAACCACGAGTAGAAGAAGTACGTGTAGAACGCGCCGAACACCATGATGATGCTCAGCACGATCACTCCGCGATTGGTGACGACCGCGCTCCACGGCACCGGGCCAGGGTCTTTCTTCTCTGATTCGGCTTCATCGCTTGCCCGGATGACTACCAGTTCCGCCTCGTTGACTGCGCGGTGGTCTGCTGGGTCATCTCGAAACCAGAACCAGAACCCAATGGCCCACAGCACACCAATCAGCCCGTAGATGAGGAACGCGACGCGCCAGTTGGTTGCATCGATGAGGTACGCCGTTGCCGCTGGCGCGAGGACTGCTCCGAACTGCGAGAACGCGAGCATCACGCCTTGCACGCGTCCGCGTTCACCGACCGGGAACCACCGTGCCAGCACTTTCGCCGCGTTCGGGAATGCTCCGGCTTCCGCCGCTCCGAAGAGGAACCTCACGAACACGAGCGTTACCAGACCGGTTGCGAAACCGGTCATCGCGGTGAACGCGCTCCACGCGAACACGATCTGCGAGAGTACGCTACGCGGGCCGGTCTTGTCTCCCCAGCGCCCAACCGGGACCGCGAACAGGCCGTAGGCGAGCGTGAACGACATCAGCACGAGGCTCATTTCCGAGTTCGACAGCCCAAGTTCCTTCTGAATTGGAACGACCGCTTGCCCCATGCAGATGCGGTCGAGGTAGAGAATGCCCGACAGCCCGCAGAGCCACCCCGCGACGATGAATCGCGCCCGAGAAGGTGAGACGTAAGTTTCGGGTGACGACATGAGCGGGCTTGCGAGTGAAGGAAAAGCTTCTTGCATCACGACGCGGCGGGTACGGCCACGGTCTTTCCGGTGCGGGCGCTTTCGTAGACGGCGCAGATCAAGTCCACGGCCTTCTTTCCTTCTCGGCCATCGACCTTCGGCGGGCGGTTCTCGCGCACGGCCTCCACGAAGTCGGCGAGTTGCCGCCGGTGGCCTTCGTGACTGATCGCTTTCGGGTCGGCCGCTCCTCCCGATGCACCGACCTTCGCCGCGAATCGAGTCTTGATCGCTTCGTCCTCGTCCGTCTTCGGATTGAAGTCCCAGCGCAACACGTCTTCCTGTTCGATGACCGCCGATCCTTTGTCTCCATGCACCGCGATGGTTTTCGGATAGCCGGGGTAGATGCTCGTTGTGGCTTGAATCACTCCGAGCGCTCCGTTCTTGAAGCGGATCACCGCGACGGCGGTATCCTCAACCTCGATGCGTTCGTGTGCCAGCGTCGCGGTGAATCCGCTGACGTGATTGGCGTCTCCCATCATCCACAGCAACAGATCGACGTTGTGAATCGCCTGGTTCATCATCGCGCCTCCTCCATCGAGCGCCTGAGTGCCTTTCCAGCCGCCATCGTCGTAATACTGCTGAGTGCGCCACCACTTGCAGGTTGTTTCACCCAGAGTGAGCCTGCCAAACTTGCCCGCGTCCACCGCGGTCTTGAGCACTGTGCTTGAGTCCGCGAAGCGCGAGGGGAAGATGGTGCAGAGCTTCACTTTCGCGCGGTCGCATGCCTTGATGATGTCAAGACAGCGTTCGCCGCTAATTTCCAGCGGTTTCTCGACAACGACATGCTTGCCGTAAGTCGCGGCGATGAGCGCTGGTTCGCGGTGTGCTCCGCTGGGTGTGCAGATGACGACGACATCGACGCCAGGCGCTTTGACGGCTTCTTCAACGGAGTGGAACACGGGGCACGGAGGGAGCTTGGTCTCTTCAAGCAGTTGATGAGCGCTGATATGTGATCGGCTGACAAGAGCCGCGACGCGCGCGGAGGGAATCTCCTGAATGGCGCGTGTGTGGTACCGCGAGATCATCCCACACCCCACAAGCGCAAATCCGAGTTGCTCTGGCATGAGCGTCTCCCGAGTGGTTCTGACGGAGATTGTACCAGCGATTAATGCCGACGTGCGGGGCCAATCGAGATGACTCGAACGCGATAGGCATCCTCATCGAGGTGATAGTACACTCCGAGGACATCGGCGTACCAGGTGCGGTAGCCCGGTCTGCGTGATTCACCCACATTGAGCGGAATTCGGCGGAGTGTGTAATCGACCCACGCCCCAGCCTGCCGGACGGAGACCGGGTCTGTTGCATTTGCAACCAGAGCCGCGAGTTGCTGAATCGCTGCGAGTGTCCAGGTCACTGAGTGAATAATCATTCCCAGCCCAACCGCTTCTTGACCTCCTCGAAGGTGAATCCCGGTTCAGCCATTCGGCGGTCGATCTCTTCCTGAGTGACATCTGGTTCCCAGGGAATGATCGGTTCGGGTACGGGTTGTTGCCTGGGAATGAACGTGCCGACAAGTTCGCCAGAATCGTCGCGGAACTCAATTCGCTGATTCCGGGCAATGACTTCGGCAATCACCTTCTCGGCATCGGCCAGCGTACCGACCGGATTGCCGCCGACAAACAACTTGACCATGTGCGATCCTCCTCGAAGCGCATGATACCACAATGTTGACTCGGAGAACTAGCGTCAGGCGCGAACCACTTCCGCGAACTCGGTGTCCCCATTCCTGACCGTCCGAAATTCTGTGGGAGGGCAAACAACCCGGCGGACGCGCGCGCAGTTTCAGGCAGTTTGGATGTCGGCTGGGGTCGGATCGAAGATCCCAGCCGACATCCAAACTGCCTGAAACTCAACTAGGAGGGTACATCTTGATGAAGCGACTTGCGCTATTGACTGTGTTTCTGTCGGCCGCGGCGGTCGGTACGGGGTACGCGACTCACCCCGACGAGTTCACGCACTACATTGGCGTGGCGAGCGTGGCGGCACTGCGTGTGTGGGAGAACATCGAGGCACATCCGGTTCCGGTTCTCGTTGCGCTGGGCACGTTCTTGTTGACGGTCGTTTACCACAAGGCGAAGGGGAAGACTCTGCGTGAGTCTGTCGAAGTGGCCGCGACTCGCGTAACGGTGATCCCGGTGCCGACGAAGGTGACCGAGGAGGACAACAACCCGGTGGTGAAGCGAGCGCAAGCTCGTGCAACTCGCACGCAACTCATGGCCGACCAGATTGGTCTTCAGAACCGTTTGCGGAAGTTGCCGGAAGAGATCACGAAGGCGGAGAAGGAGGCGTGTTACACGGAGCAGGCGG
>JAKEEV010000105.1 GCA_022616395.1 Planctomycetia bacterium
AACGCCGGCGGTTCAACAAAGCTTTGTTGAACCGCCGGCGTTAGCCGGCTGGGTCAAACCTCCACAACGCCAATATCTCTTCCTGCACCCGGTAAGCGAAGTCGAGTGACGAAAAAGAGAACGCCCGCCCCGGCAGCGTTCGGGACGGGCGTCTTGCGAGTCGGCAGCCTCACTTGGTCCGATCAGGTAATGTCCGCAGTGAACGGCTTGGCCTTCTCGACGATCGAGATCGGGCGGCCGTTGGGCGTTTCGTTTCGCTTGGTGTGGTCGATGCCCATCAGTTCGCACACCGTGGCGAGGAAGTCTTGAGCGGTCGTTGGCCGTTCGGCGACGCTGGCTCCTTCCTTGTCCGTCTTGCCGACGACTTTCCCGCCCTTGATGCTTCCTCCGAACATGGCGAGGCTCCAGGCGCGCGGGTAGTGGTCGCGGCCGGGGAGTGCTCCACGGTTGTTGATGTTTGGCGTCCGGCCGAACTCGCCCATCCAGATGATGAGCGTGCTCTCCAGAAGCCCCTTCTCCTTCAGGTCGGTGACGAGCATCGAGAGAGCCGCGTCCACCTGTTGGGAGAGGGTCTTGACGCGAGCGAAGTTGTTCTGGTGCGTGTCCCAGCCGCCCAGCGCGACTTCAATGAACGGCACACCCACCTCGACTAACCGGCGGGCCATGATGACGCCCTCGGCGAATCGGCCGGTGCCGTAGCGCGTCTTGTTTGGCTCGGCGGAGAGGTCGAACGCCTTCGCTTCCTTCGATTGCATCAGTTTGACCGCGCGATCGTAGGTCGTCTTGTGGTCGTTGATGACATCCAGGTCGTATTCGCGGTGGAACGCCTTGTCCATCTGTTCGAGAAGCCCGACGCGGTTATCGAACTGCCCACCGGCGACGGTAGCCTTGAGATCCTCGACTCCGCGATTGGGGTCGGTGATGAGCAGAGGTTGGTGCTTCGGTCCGAGGAAGCCGGAACCATAAGTCCGGCCGCTGATGGCAACGTAGTTGGGCATCGCGCCATCGGGCTTGCCGAGTTCCTTCGAGATGATGGAGCCAAGCGCTGGGTAAGTGACCCCGCCTTGCCCTTCTCGGAAGCCGGTGTGCATGTAGTATTTGGCCCGCGGGTGCGCGCCTTCGGGAGTTGTCATTCCGCGGACGATGGCTCCGTGATGCATCACCTGAGCGACCTTCGGCAGGTGTTCGCTGATCTCGACGCCGCTGGCGGATGTCTTGATCGGCTTGAACTCACCCGCTCCCTTGCTTTCGGGCTTCAGGTCCCAGGTGTCCTTGTGGCTCGGTCCGCCGTCCATCCACAGCAGGATACACGACTTCGCCTTGCCGATGCCGCCTTCGGGCCCGGCCTTCGCCAGCAGCGGGAACCAGCCGGACAGAGACGGGGCGAACACGCCCGCCGCGGAGAGCTTCAGGAAGTCGCGACGGGTCTTTTCTTGCAGCTTCAACGAGAACATGGAAGGTTCCTGTTAGGTAGGGTTGTGTTTTGTCATTGGTCATTAGTCATTGGTGTTTTCTCGACTGTGGCGAGCGAACACGAAACATTCGGACTGATGACCAATGACCAATGACCAATGACTCGTCCGCTAGCGGACGAGGGTGAACTCACTGCTATTGAGGACCGCCCAGAGGATGTCGCTGTAGGCGGTGTTTTCGCCGACGCGCTTGACATAGGCGGTGAGGTTCTTGATTTCCTCCGCGGTTGGTCGGCGGGAGAGTGCAACGATGTAAATGCGCTCGATGCACTCTTCGGGTTTGCTGGCCACTCCGGTGATGGCTCGAACGGCCGCCGGGTTATTGGCGATGGGCGAGTTCATCAGGCGGAGTGCTTGCGGGATACCTGCTTCGTAATCAATCGGGCTGGTCGAATCAGCCCCCGCGAGGAAGAACGTGACGAACTGTTCTCGTCCTCCGACCCTCCCGCCTTTTGCAGCTGGTCCCTTCGGTCGAACATTGACTCCGCGACCTGCTCCCGTGACTTGCGCGAGCGAATCGTAGAGCTGTTCGGGCGAAAGCACCTTCATCGCCATGTGACTGAAGAGCTTCTTGTCGCTCTTGTTGCTCGCGTTCGGCTTGCTGGTGCGCTGGTAAGTCTCTGTCAGGCAGATTGCCTTGATGAGATACTTCAGATCGAATCCGCCGGTGGTCGAAATGTGCTGACCGAGCGCGTTGAGCAGTTCGGGGTGGCTCGGTTCGTTCTCCGGCTTCATGTCATCGACCGGATCGACGAACCCGCGACCGAACAGATGTGCCCAGGTGCGGTTCACCAGAGCGCGGGCGAAGAACGGATTCTCCGGTGAGGTCATCCACTTCGCCAGCACTGGGCGATAGGCTTCGTTGGCGTTGAACTTCGGCGAATCGCCGCCGAGGAACTTCGGAGCGATGTTCTTGGCGGATTCGGGGAAGAAGTCCTTCTGCCTGGTCTTGACGTTCCCTTCGGTGACTCCGACCTGAGAGTTATCAGCCTTCTTGGGGTTCTTCGGGTTGCCCGTTTGCACTTTTGAGTAGAACGCCGCCATCCCCCAGTATTCATTCTGCTTCCAGTCCGTGAACGGGTGATTGTGGCACTGGGCACACTGAAGCTGGATGCCGAGGAAGTGCTGACTCGTGGTGTCGGTGAGCTTGTCCACCGCGCGGTTGGCGACGAAGTAGACGGTCGCGGGGTTCTCCACCATGGTGCCGGTCGCGGTCACAAGGCTCGTGACGAACTGATCCCACATCACGTTCTTGTTGAACTGCTCTTCCAGCCACTTGTAGAACGGCTCCTTGTTCACAAAGCGGGTGTTGGAGTCGCGTGGATAGAGTTTGGCGGTCCAGATGTCGGCCATTCTGCGGCCGTAGTTCGGATCGGCGAGCAACTCGTCGATGAGTTTGGCGCGCTTGTCTGGGGTCTTGTCGTCGAGGAAAGCGCGGACCTTCTCGGCGGGGGGAATCACGCCGGTGATGTCGAGATAGACGCGACGCAGGAACTCTTCATCGGTGCAGATGGCCGAAGGCGTGATCTTCGCTTCCGCGAGCTTCTTGGCAATCTGTTGGTCGATGAGTTTCGCCAGCGCGGAGGCATCTTTTGTCTTGGGCGTTGGGAGTGTACTTGTTGGCGCTTTGAGCGGGGGAGTGTTCGGGTCGTTTGGGATCACGATCGGCGGAGGATCGACCGGAGCCTTTTTGCCCTTCTTCCGCTTTTCCTGGGCGTCGGTCACGGTGTAACTGCCGCCCAACACAACGAGGACAGCAGTGAGAGTGAAAAGTGCCAGAGGACGGAACCGCATGAGTGTAACCTCCCGGTGAGGAACCGGAAGAAAGGCAGGTGGGGCGCCCGAGTCTAACTCACAGGCGATACAAGTCCAACCCCCGCGAGGCCGCCGGGGTTCCGCTTCAATCACAAGTAGAATGCCAAGATCGTGCCGGCCAGACATGAGAAGAAGATGAAAACGGGTTTTGGAGGCGAAAGGAGGACCGGCTTCCAGCCTGGCTGTTGATGTAGGACAGGCTTCCAGCCTGTCATTCCTTGAGACAGGCAAGATGCCTGTCCTACAGGAAGACAGGCTGGATGCCTGTCCGACGTTCACACACCGAAGAGCGCCTTTGCGTTGCGTGTG
>JAKEEV010000832.1 GCA_022616395.1 Planctomycetia bacterium
GGCCCGCCAGCCTTCAGATTGAGTTGCCCGGACACGGCGAGCATCGCGTCGCGCAGAGCTTCGCCATCAAGTCTGCGTCTCGGATACTGCCACAGAAGCGTGTTTTCTGGATCGGCCTTCGCGCCCGCCTCAGCGCCCTTCGTCGATTGCTTGTAAGCAGTCGATGTGACGATGAACCGGTGAATGTGTTTGAGGCTCCAGGGTTTCGCTTCACCCCCTCCCTTACGGTCGGGGTTCACCAACTCAGTCGCGAGCCAGTCGAGCAATTCTGGATGCGTGGGTCGGTCGCCGGCAACTCCGAAGTCGCTTGCGGTGCCGACCAAACCCTTTCCGAAATGCTGTTGCCAGAGTCGATTGACTATCACGCGAGCGGTGAGTGGGTTCTCCTTGGATGCGATCCAGTTGGCAAGCGCTGCTCGTCTGCCGGAGGAGCCGCCCATCGGTTTCACGTCCGCGTCTCGATCATCAATCTTCGCGATGAACCCTGGAACGAGTTCTTCGCCGGGCTTTCGCCAGTCTCCGCGTTTGTAGAGATGCGTTGTGGGTGGATCGGGAAGGTCGGTCATCGCCATCACGGGCGGAGGATCGGCGGGCTTGCCCTTCGAGAGTTCCGCGAGCTTGGCTTTCAACCCGTCGTACTCTTTCTTCTCCGCTCCCTTGATCGACTTCGATACGTCCTTGTTGGTGTCATACACCTGCCGTTCCACCATCACCGCGATTTGCTTCTCGAAGGACGTTCGCTTCGCGAAGGGAACGTCGAGAAGCTTCGCGTACTCTTCCGGGAATCGTCCGCGCTGACGGTTGCTCTCCTTCTTGCGGTGAGGTTCTTCGAGTTTGGCAATCGCGGAGCGCACATCAGCGGTCTTCGATTCCCACTCGGTCCGCTTCTTTTCCCATTCGACTCGCTCGGAAGGCTTCAGAAGTGGAACTTCGACCGGCCAGAAGCCCGCGAAGAACGCCTGCATGCGGAAATAGTCGCTCTGCATCACCGGGTCGTACTTGTGATCGTGGCAGCGAGCGCAGCCCATCGTCAGCCCGAGGAACGTGGCCGAAGTCGTGTCGGTGATGTCGGTGAGAATCTCGTATCGGCGCTGTTCGAGGTTCACCGCGTTGTATTCATCCGGGAAGTGGCGCAAGAAACCTGTCGCGATGAGCGCGTCGGTGTCGTCGGGATAGAGTTCATCGCCCGCGAGCTGTTCCTTCACGAAGCGATCATACGGTTTGTCTGCATTGAAGCTTCTGATGACGTAATCGCGATAGCGCCACGCAAGCGGGCGGATGTCATCGGCCTTGAACCCATCGGTTTCGGCAAATCGCACCAGATCGAGCCAGTAGAGTGCCATCCGCTCGCCATACTGAGGAGATGCGAGCAGTTGATCGACCACTTTCTCGTAGGCATCAGGTGACTTGTCATTGACGAACGCTTCGACTTGCTCCGGAGTTGGCGGAAGGCCGATGAGATCGAAGTACATTCGGCGAATCAGCGTTCGGCGGTCGGCTTCGGGCGCGAATGACAACCCCTTGTCACTGAGCTTCGCGATCAGAAACTTGTCGATGGGATTTTTGACTTGCGGCTTGGCATTTGGGATTTCCGGCACCGCGGGACGCTTGTACGCCCGGAATGCCCAGTCCTCCGGCAACGGATCAGCAGCCGGGAGAGCATTCGCGACACACAGCGACAACACCACAACGGAAAGACGAGACAGTAGCCGCATCTTCCGGCTCCTGAGTCGGTAGGAATATCCACCGTCGATCTTACCCGGAGAAGAGTAAGTCGGAAACGGGAAAGCCTCCTGTCTTTTGTCTTTGGTTTTTTACCCCGAAGGGGCAGGGCTTTCAGGGTGTTCAGTATCGTTGGCGTAAGCGCGTCTCAGTTGGGTGTTTCCGGCGTTTTTGGATAGTGTAC
>JAKEEV010000833.1 GCA_022616395.1 Planctomycetia bacterium
CGGACTTCGACAAGCTGCTCGCCAGTGTCTCGCTTCCTGCCGGGGGAAATCCACCTGAGTTCACTGTTCCCGAAGGATGGAAGCGCGGACCCGGTCGCGGAGGAATCGTTGTGGCGACCGCACGCACGCCTGACGGGAAGTATGAGTTGACGATCACAAGCGCGATGGGCGGCGTAGACAGTAACCTCAAGCGGTGGTTCGTGGACCAGCTCGGTAACCCGAGTTACGGCCCAGAAGAGAAGGCGAAAACGACAATCGTGATCGATGCGAAGGGCGTGAAGGGACTGCGGGTAGACATGCGCGGGCCGAAGAACCCCGCGACAGCACGCGGGCCGTTCATGGGTGGCGGATAATGAAATCTTCCTGGGCCACGCGGCCCGGTATGAGGAACAAGCGATGAGTTCGATTACCGCCGAACCCGAAGTGGCCCCGGCCGGCGAACCGGTCAAGCGCACACAGACCAGCCCCCTCTACTACGCGCGCAAAGCGCTCAAGGCGGTCGCGTCGCTGCAACTGACTGTCGTGCTCTTCTCGCTGGGCATCCTGCTCATCTTCTTCGGCACTCTCGCTCAGATCGACTTCGGCATCTGGACGGTCGTCGATAAATACTTCTGGTCGTGGGTGGTTTGGGTGCCATTCGACCTGTTCCACAAGTTCGGGCAGGTGTTCTGGAAGGAAGCCTTCACTCCGGGTTCGCACTGGAAAGGCGAGTTCCCGTTCCCGGGCGGGATTCTGCTTGGCGCTGCGATGGTCATTAACCTGCTGGCCGCTCACATCATGCGCTTTCGCATTACGTGGAAACGATCCGGCATTCTGCTCATTCACAGCGGCATACTGTTGCTCTTCCTCGGCGAGTTCATCACACGCGAATACGCCATCGAACAGCGCATGACAATTGATGAAGGCCGAAGCGTTAACTTCACCGAGGACACCCGCAACGTTGAGCTTGCGATTATCGACAAATCCCCCGCGGACACCGACCGAGTCACGGTCATTCCGCAGAAGATATTGCGCGAAGCCGCCAACAACGGGCACAGAATCACGCATCCAGAATTGCCGGTCGATGTCGAAGTCGGCGAATACATGGTGAACTCGACTTTGGAGAAGGCCGCGGGGAAGGCGAACCCGGCTGATTCGGGGTTCGGGAAGTCCTTGCTCACGGTCAAGCAAGACGAGGTGTCGGGCGTTGATCCGAAACAGAAGATCGATACGCCCGCGGCATACGTGACTCTCTTCAAGAAGGGAACTCAGGAGAAACTCGGCACCTACCTTGTCGGCCTTCGCATCTATCTGCTCGGAGGCGAGGACGAATTTGAACTGGATGGCAAGAAGCACGGCCTGGTGATGCGATTCAAGCGCTACTACAAGCCGTATAGCGTTCATCTGGATGACTTCCGGTTCGACCGCTACATGGGGACGGAGAAACCCAAGAACTTCTCCAGTGATGTGCGCGTGATCTACCCGGACGGGATGGAGCGTCAGCAGAAAATTTCGATGAACGATCCGATGAGGCTCCAGGGAGAAACGTTCTACCAGAGCAGCTTCGACGAAACGACCGAGACGACCACCATTCTTCAAGTGGTGAGGAACCCCGGTTGGTTGCTTCCGTACATCTCGTGCGTGGTGGTGACGCTCGGTCTGCTCGTTCACTTCGGAATCTACCTGGTCCAGTTCCTGACGCGCCGACCAACGACGAAGCCCACTCCGATCGCAGGGACGATAACCACACCGACATCAACGCCCGCGGTGTCGGCGAAAATTCGCTACCTCCACTGGATCATGCTCGGAGTCGTAGCGCTTTACTTGCTGTCGGTGTTGGGGCGAATGAACCCGCCTCGTGAGCCATACGACTTGGCTACTCTTGGCCAGATTCCCGTGACCGATGGCGGACGAGTCAAGCCGCTTGACACCGTTGCGCGGGTGAACTTGCGCATGATAAGTGGACGCGAGGAGTTTGAAGATGAGAAGGGGAAGATGCAGCCCGCGATCCGCTGGTATCTGGATGTGATCTCCGGTGGCGATCCCCGCCGGCCCAGCCCCGCGTGGAAGCATAAGGTTTTCCGCATCGATAACGAACAGGTGTTGCGGATGCTCGAACTCGAGCCGCGCGAGGGACTTCGCTACTCGTTTGAGGAAATCGGTCCGAAACTTGACATCATCCAGGCGAGGGTCACAGCGGCCGAACGGAAAGTGGCTCGGGGCGAAAAACTCGACACAACGGAAA
>JAKEEV010000106.1 GCA_022616395.1 Planctomycetia bacterium
CCGTACATGGACTTCGTGATGCAGACCGACGCGGTCGTGGGCGAAGTGCTGGACGCGCTCAAGAAACACGGACTCGAAGACAACACGCTCGTCATCTTCACCAGCGACAATGGCTGTTCGCCACAAGCGGATTTCCCGACGCTCCTGAAGCTCGGGCACAACCCGAACTATGCTTTTCGCGGGCACAAGGCAGACATTTACGAAGGTGGGCATCGCGTCCCGTTCTTCGTGCGCTGGCCGGGGAAGGTGAAGCCCAAAAGCGAATCGAAGGCGCTCGTGTGCCATACCGACATCCTGGCGACGTGTGCCGAAGTGATCGGCGTGAAGTTGCCCGACGACGCGGGCGAGGACAGTGTAAGCTTCTTACCTGCGCTCGGACTGAGCAAGGGGCCGGTCCGCGAGAGTTTGGTGGTTCACTCGGTGAATGGTTCGTTCGGCGTGCGCGAGGGGAAGTGGAAGTTGTGCCTCTGCCCCGGCTCCGGCGGTTGGAGCGATCCGCGACCGGGTAAAGAGCCTGCGAATTCGCCCGCGGTGCAACTCTTCGACCTGGCGAAGGACATCGGCGAGAAAACCAACTTGCAGGACAAGCATCCGGAAGTGGTGGAGCGTCTGACCAAGCAACTCGAAAAGTGGGTCGCGGACGGCCGCAGCACACCGGGCAAACCCCAGAAGAATACGACACCCGTGGAGATTCGCAAGAAGTGACGCAGCGATTCGGCGCTGGAGGGCCACACGATGGGCTGGAACTCTTCGGTCGTACTTATCGCAAACAAAACCATTCGGCAGGTGGAGAAGGCGCTCCCGGACGTGTTCGCGATCTGTGATCGCCAGATTAACTGGGAGGATGCGATCTCGTCCGCGCTTCATCCACACGCGGCCATCGGCGAGATACCGGGCTGGGTCGCTCTGTGGAGCCAGAACGATCAGTTGGTGATGTTCGAGGAGTTTCTGGAATCGGCATCGCGCGGTAGCCGGGCCGTTGTGTGCCTTCAGGCCAGCGTGAACACCATCCACGGCTTCATGGTGTACGAAAATGGAAAACACTGCCGCACGTTGGTTCGAGAAAACTACGAGCCGGTCGCGGATGTGGGTCGCAGACTGAAAGAGGAAGCCAGTGTGACGTGGGATGACGATGAAGGCACCGTGTTCGACGAAGACACGGTGTTTGAAGTGGTACGATTGCTCACGGGCGTGGATGTCGCCAATTTCGATACGTGGGAAGGGGTCAAGTTCAACGTGGTGGAACTGACGTAAAGCGCTTGGCGCTCCTTTTTAACCCGGCCCGGCGCGTTCACTTCGTCGGCAATTCCAGTCGGAAGCAGGCGCCGGGAGCGCCGGCGGCGGGGCGGAAGGCAACCGTACCGCCAAGCACTTCCGCCCATTGCTTCGCCAAAGCAAGACCAAGCCCAGCGCCGCCGGCCTTCGCGTCGGCGTGCTCTCCGCGACGGAACGGCTTGAAGATTGCCTTCCGCTCACTCGCCGGAACGCCCGGTCCGCGATCTTCCACTTCGAAGACCACGCAGTTCGAGCCGCCCGGCTTCGCCCACAGCCAGATTCGCTTGTCCTCCGCGTCGCGGGTGTACTTGCGGGCGTTGTCGATCAGGTTCCCCACAATCTGATAAACCATTGCCGGGTCCGTACACACCTCGGTTTCAGCCGGCAGAGTCGAGATGACAACTAACTCCTTGCCGTCGGCCGCGACTCGATCACTCCAGGTCTGCTTGAGTTGCGCGAGCAACTCGCCCACTTTCACCGGCTTCATGTCGCCGTTTTTGGCGCGCTTTTCGAGCTTGGCGAAGTCGAGTACGTTGTCGATCAGCCGGTGCAAGCGGTCGGATTCGGTCGCGAGCGTGTTCAGGTATTCTTGCCGCTTCGCCTCGTCGTGAATCATCCCGCTCATTAGAAGATCGAGGTACAGCCTCAGTGAAGTGAGAGGAGTGCGCAGTTCGTGCGTCACAGCCGAGACGAATCGGATTCGGCGTTCGGCCAGATCAATGAGCGACCAGCCGCTGAAGCCCACGGCCGCGAACGCGATGATGGCCGCGGCCCACGCCAGAACCAGCCCGATGCGCAGTGGAGTCCAGCCGGCCGGCGGAGGAGTGGAGTCGGTGCCGGGGTCGAGTTGCACCGGCAGCGCGGTCATCGCGCGATCGGGCGATACGTCCGCCGGGTCCTTCACGGGCACCAACCGCGCATCCGGGAACAGATCCTTCACTTCTTCTTTCAGAACCACTTCGAGCTTCGCCCAGTCGAGAATCACGCCCTGGTAGATGGTCTTGTTGTCGATGCGCGCGGCCCGCACCAGAACGAGCGTTTCGGTTCCATCGGCGGCGGTGATCCACTGCGGACGCATTGAGCCGATGTGAATGTTCACCGGCGGGGTCAGCACATTCGCGCCGGGCAGCGTTGGCACGGGGCGTTCTTCGGCCGGAGGAACCGGCTCCGCGGGAACGTTTGCCGCGCTCGTGGAGATGGCCGACGCTGCCGACACGAACAACGCGATCGGGCCTGGGTCCAGAGCGGCATTCAATCTCCTCTTGGTGTCATCCCCCAACTGAAGATCGTCCACGCAACGTAACCGGTCGATGCCCAAACCGAGCGTTGCGAGGTGTTCGGTCAGGGTGCCGCGGAACTGTTCGTTTTGGAGCTTGTTGAGAGCTTCGTTTCTCTTCTCGGCCTTCGATTTCTCCGCCTCCTTCGGCGACTTGGAGAAGTTTGGATCGATCGGAATGCCGGGCTTGGCGGTTGGCGCAGCGCCCTTCGTTTTGCCGTCCGCTTTCCCCACCTCGCCCTTCCCCTTGTCACCGGGTCCAGGTCCGGCTCCCGGACCGGGAAGCGGGACACTCGGAGCACCCGGAACGGAAGGGGCAACGGGGCCAGGTGTCGTTGGTGGCTGCCCGCCGGGAGGAATCGTGGGTTGACTGCCTGGCTGATTGCCAGGATTCTTCCCGTCGCCACCGGGACTGATCTGGTTTGGGTTCTGCGGGAAAGGTTTCCCGTACATTGGGAAATCCAGACCGGCGTTCTTCGCCTCCTGAACCGCCCGCTTGATCGTCTGGGCGCGGTTATTGAGGTCGGTCCACCCGCGTTCACCCGGCGACTGCCCAAACCCCATTCGACCGCCCGGAGCGACGGGTTGTTGAGCCTGTACGCCTGGTTGTGGCGAAGGAGCCTCTTTCTTTGGCCCGGTCGGACTTTTATCGGCGACTCCTTCCGACCGCATCGGATCCGAGTTCCAGAAGCCGAGAATGTCTTTGGCTGGAATCTCCGGCGGAGTGACGATGGGAGGAAGTTCGCTGATCGGATTGGTGCCGGTCGGCGGTGGCTTGGGCGTTGTGATGGGCACCGCGGGCGTGATTGGATCGCTCACTGGCTGCGCGGGATCGAGGATGAAGGGCGCCGCGAACGGCAGTGAGCTATCCGGGATCGCGAGATCGCGTGTCGCGAACAGTTCCCACGTCCCGACCGACGGATGTTTCCCTTGAATGGCCTTGAGCGCACCTGCGCGCTCGGCGGTATTGTTTCTCAGTGGAAGTTCCGGCCAGGCGCGGGCCACGCGATCCGCCGCTTCGGGCGAGAGCACCTGCGGTGACTCCCAACCGGTGACCGGATCGAGTTGAATGTGAATCTTCATCCAGTCTGGCAGAGGAGCAGCCAGGAGTGGAGTTGGGCCGGCCGTGGAGCCGGAAAGCGGATCGGCGGAGTGGTAGTGATAGAACGGCCGGTTATCTTCAACGGCCAGAGTGGCGAGCATTCGCGTATCGAGTTGCCGCACCGCGACTCGGAGATTGGCTTCGTGTTCGGCTCGTGCTGAGGCTTCGCGCTGAGCTTCTTCAACCCTCAGAGCGGCCACAGTGACCCAACCCAACCCCGCGAACACCAGGGCGGCGACGAGAAAGAACACCAGCGGCCCACCTGTCGGGCCAAGCAACCTCCGCGACATCAAGCTCTCCGGGTCTTGAGAAGTGTGAGTACGAGTGTGAGTGAAAACCGAAAAGCGCGTTTGGCTTTGGTTTTCTGCCTTTGTCTTAACTCACACTCGCACTCACACTGCTTGAGACCTAGCGTTTCCCGGCGGGAGCAGCGACCGCTGCTTCCTCCGGGACGGACAGGGCGGGTCCGGCCATGTACCCGTGTGCCCTCACCGTGACGATGGCTTCCGGCTGGTCTTCGTCCGCAGCCGGGTCTTTGAGTTTGGCTCGCAATCGCGCCACGTGCATGTCAACCGCGCGTGTTTCCAGCCCGGCGGTTCCGATTCCCCACACGCGAGACAGGAGTTCTTCGCGTGAGACCGCTCGTTCGCGATTGGCTACCAGATACTTTAGCAGCGCGGACTCGGTTTCCGACAAATCAGCTCGGGAACCATCCCCCCAACGGATTTCGCGGCGGTGCAGGTCGATGGTTCCACTGCCGACGTTCACGAGCCGCACTTCGGGGACCGGTTTCATTGTCCGGCGCAGAATCGCTTCGACGCGGGCAATGAGTTCCTTCGCCGAGAACGGTTTGACGACGTAGTCGTCCGCTCCCATCTTCAGCCCGCGCACGCGGTCGTCCTCGCTTCCGCGCGCGGTGAGTAAAATCACCGGCCGGGTTGGATTGGTGCGGCGAAGTTCGCTCAGCACCTCCAATCCGTCGCGTTTGGGCAACATGATGTCGAGCAAAACCAGATCGACCCCGGCGCTGGCGGCCTCGCGCAGGCCGATCGCGCCGTCGGGCGCTTCGGTGACTTCGTATCCGCTCAACCGCAGGGCATCGGACACGCCTCGGCGGATGGCTGGCTCATCCTCCACGACCACAATGCGGGCCTTCGGCATGGTGTCACCTGAGTGGCAGTGAGCAACGGGCAGTGAACAGCAGTAAGACGACACTATCTAGACGGTTGAACGCGATCCGCGGTTTTGTTGTTGGTCGTCGGCCACTGCTTTCTGCCCGGCTCACAGTTCACCGATTACTCATTTCGCCGAAAAACCTCCGGTATTCACATTTTGGTCCGGTTTATGTGCAATCACCCGTGTGCAGTGATCAGTGAACAGTAATCAGTTATTAGTTATCAGCGTGGAGAGCCAAACCAGACCAGAACGGCCCTCCTGATTACTGTTCACTGATTACTGTTCACTGATTACTGTTCACGTGCCGCTTACTTCTTCTCCGGGGCGACCTCGAAGCCCTTCCCCTTGGCCTGGTCGCGGACGATGGTCTTGAGAGCTTCGTCGAGCGCCTTCTCGGCGTCCGTCTTGGGCGTCTTGGCGAGTTCCTCATCGATCTTCTTCTGCCGCTTGACGGACAGCTCCGCGATCTTCTTCTGAATCTCCGCCCGCTCCTCGGTCTTCTTCTTGAGGTAAGCCAGTCGTTCTTCGGGCTTGAGTTTCTTCAGTTCGTCGGGCAGATCTTCTTCCTTGATCTTGGTGATGTCGAAGTCCTTCTCCTTCATCTTGTCGACCAGATCCCAGGTGCTGTTGCGGTACAGAGCGCCGGCTTTCGACTCCGCGCGGCCGATGGCGGCTCCGGGCGCGGCGGTCGCGGCGTTCTTGTCCTGAGCGACCTGGTTCTCGGCCCCCTTCTTGCCGAGCTTGCCGTAGGCGACATAGGTCTTGTTCAGTTCGTCGCCGAGTTTGATGATCTGGTCGTCGTATTCGGTCTTCACGACCACTTGCTTGGCGGCCTTGTTCATGTCGATATTCATGTACTTGCCGCCGCACTTCTCCGCGAACTTGGCCCAGCCGGGCGCGATGTTATCGGTGCCGGTGCCGCAGTAGATCGTGTTGATGATGACTCCGTCTTTCTTGGCCAGTTCCGCGACGGAATCGAGCGTCACTTGCTTGTCCTGATCGACGCCTTCGTTTCCGCAGACGAAGATGAGCTTCAGCGCGCCCTTGTCCGCGCTCCACTTCTGCTCCTTGAGTGAGGTCTCGCTGACGCGAGCGACGAGTTCCGTTCCTCCACCGATGCGGTAAGCGTTGAGCACCTTGTACACGTCGTCGAGGTCTTCCGTCAGGTCGAGGTCTTTCTTCACCCAGCCCTTGTCCGCGGGGTAGTTGGTTGCGCCGTAGCTGTAGAGAGCAACGCGCAGTTGTGGGGTGGGTTTCAGACGGGCCAACTCGTTGACGATGTCCCACAAGCGGAGCTTGGCGGAATCAATCAGCCCGTTCATGCTGCCGGAGACATCGAGGCACAGCACCAGGTCGATGGGCTTGCCTTCGACCGGCGCTGGGGCGGCGACTGGCTTGGGAGCATCGGGCTTCGGTTCATCGGCGGAAATCGGCACCGCGACAACGGTCGCCAGCGCGATCACGCTCGCAAGAGCCGCGATGCGGAAGGAGAGAGTCATTTTGGGAACCTCCGGGCGTCACTGAGATTGAGTAGATGCGGGGCATGCCCGCCTCATCAATTCAGACGTGATTCTAAACAATTTCGATGGGAGAGGGTGTAACGCTTCGGTAACTGCCCCAGAGAAGTGTGAGTGCGAGTGTGAGTGTGAGTGAAAAGGCAGAAACCAAAGCCAAGAATGCCTTTATCTGCCTTTTCACTCACACTCACACTCACACTCACACTTTCCGAGCGAGGTAGTCTTCGATCACGCGAGCGGCTTCAAACAATCCGGCGTC
Organism: Planctomycetia bacterium; assembly: GCA_022616395.1. Taxonomy (GTDB): domain Bacteria; phylum Planctomycetota; class Planctomycetia; order Gemmatales; family Gemmataceae; genus Gemmata. The sequence goes on from JAKEEV010000106.1 coordinate 6,606, forward strand.
GGTTTCTTGGCGGAGTTGTTCAATGGCCTCGCGCTTCTTGCCAGAGTCCGCGAGTTCGCGCACCGCGAGCGACAACGGACCGGCGGGAACTTTCCGCCAGCTCTCGGTTGGCGAAATCCAGATGTGGATGACGGAGCCAATTCCACCCAGCACGAAGATGCCCATCACAATCAGGCAGCCGGGGTGATCGAGTGGCACTCCGATAAACGGATGGAGACTCTGCACCCAGACCATCAGCAAGCCACAAACGACCACAATCATCATACAGACCGTGGCGACCGCTCGCGGAGGATCAATCGGAGTCACGATGTATTCCGGCTGCTGGCTGGTTTCGTGTTCGGCCATGCTGTTCTCCGCGACTCCCAGAGGCTCGTCGCGCAATTCTGGTTCGGCTTTCCCGAGTCGTCAACTC
>JAKEEV010000834.1 GCA_022616395.1 Planctomycetia bacterium
CCTGGAGAACGCGGAGAGCGTGTCTCTGTATGAACTCGGCTTCGTGTACATTCCGAAAGCCGGAGAGAAGTTGCCGGATGAACCGCGGATGCTCGCCATCGTGCTATGTGGTCGGCGCACGTTGAGCGCGTGGGACGATCCGCAGGACAAGCGACTGGCTCAATACGACTTTTTCGACCTCAAGGGCGTGATTGAAGGACTCGCGAGCGACTTGCACTTGCCCGGAGTGTCATACGCGGCGGTGCAAACTGTCTCGTGGCTTCATCCGATGCGTGCCGCGACGCTGGACGTGAACGACAAGCCCGTTGGTGTGTTCGGGGAACTGCACCCGAAGGTCGCTGCGCACTTCGGGCTCGGAGAACGAGCCGTTCAAGTCGCGGAACTTGATCTCGAAGCGATCCTCGCGGCGGTTCCGGAGCGCTACGGCTATCGTCCGTTCTCGACATTTCCCCCAGCGAAACGCGACATCGCAGTCGTGGTGCAGGAGACCACGCCTGCGAAGAGAGTGCTGGCCGAAATCCGCGCGGCCGGAAGCGAACTTCTCACCGACGCGACTCTCTTCGATGTGTATCGCGGCGAGGGATTGCCCGCGGGCACGAAGAGCTTGGCCTTCGCGCTGACGTATCAGGCTCCCGACCGAACACTTGGCGAGAAGGAGATCGCGAAAGCACACGAGAAGGTCGAAGGCCGCCTGCGCCACATCCTGGGCGCGGCGATTCGCGGAAAGGACATCACCTGAGCGGAGGTGTCGCCGTGACCGAAGCGGAGTGGCTCGTGTGTGAAAGCCCGGCCGCGATGCTGGGCTTATTGCAAACTCGAAGCAAGCCAAGCGAGCGACGGTTGAGACTCTTTGGCATCGCCTGTTGCCGACAGAGTTGGGATTGGCTTACCGAGTCATCTATCCGCGATGCTGTGGATTTTGCAGAGCTACACGTTGAAGGGCGAGCGGACGAAAGAATGCGCGGCTCTCTCGAAACGGCGGTACTTGACCTGTTTGAAGAAGAATTGGATCGCCAGCATGAGTTTATCCCTCTCCACTGTCACGCGATCCTGACGCTCCTCTCAACCCAACTCTACGACATCGAATCGGCAGCGCGTTGCGCCGCGATCATCGCCGATCATGCCGAGAGTGGCGAGGGTCAACTATTCTCCGGCGCACGCGATGAAGTCCAGTATCTTCAGACCGAACCACTGCGTGACATCTTCGGCAATCCGTTCCGCTCCATCGCGTTTAACCCCGCGTGGCGGTCGTCGGATGTGATGCTTCTCGCGCGAGGCATTTACGACGAGAAGGCGTTTGACCGGATGCCTATTCTGGCAGATGCGCTTCAAGATGCCGGTTGCGACAACGAAGACATCCTCAATCACTGCCGCGATACGAACCAAGTTCACGTTCGCGGATGCTGGGTCGTTGATCTCGTGTTGGGGAAGGCGTGACGCGGCCGACTGACTCTTGGTATAATCGCGCCAGCGCTGGAGAACAACTCATGACCGTGCCACTGTCTGAAGCGAAGTCTCGCCTGGATGAACTGATCGCCCAGCTTCAACCGGGCGAAGAACTCGTGCTCACCGACGAGACCAACCGCCCCATCGCGCGTGTGGTTGGGGGAGATTGGCCGAGCGTGCCAGTGTCAAATCGCTACCGCGACTTTCCGAAGTTACGTCACTTCGCAGCAGTGCCGATTTGTGTCGCCACCGCAGGCATCGCGACGGCGGTCTTCGGGCTGGTCGGCTGGGAACCGTGGATCGGATTTGCTTCTGGCCTGCTCGCATCGACGTTGCTCCTCGCCGCGATGTTCGCGGTCGCCCACCCTGAGGCCGATTGATGCCCGGCCCTTCGCTCGCTTCGTTCGGGAGTTGGTGGGAATCGTCACCGGTATGACAGTCGTCTCATCCGCCGGATTGCTCAGCGGTGGTGTCTGTGCGGGCGTGGCCGATGCTCTGGGGCGAAATCCATACCTGTGGTTCCTGATCGGCTTCTTTATCGCCAGCGGCTTACTCCCCCTCGTCTTCGTATCCGATAGCGCAGTCCTCCGGCGCTTGCGGCGGATCAAGGAACTGCACGAGCAGGGTCTTATTACGCAGCGCGAAGCCGCGCAACTCCGGCGAGCACTCCTCCGCTGGTACTCCGAGCGGATGTTTGGACGGCTTGACGCGGAGGAGTTTGACGACACGAAATCAAACGGCGATTCACTCCCTCCGCCAACATAAGGCGGCGAGTTGTGCTCTTCACCGTGTCCCATTAGCATCAAATCATGCCCGGTCGCCTTTCCCCATCTCCGAGGCGCCTAAATGTCCACATCACAATCCACTCATCGAGTTTCACCGGCCGCGGAACTGGCTCGTCGAATGCGCGGGCCTCAGCGTCATCGGCTCTTGCACGGCTATCCGCTCGCCTCTGCCATGCCGGAAGCGACTTCGCCCGCGTTCGAGCCTGAACACACGCTTGCCTTCGATCAGAGCAAGCGCCAACTGCTCGTCGGCGTGCTTCCGCATCCGTTTTGCAACCCGGCTGTCACTGGTTGCGGATTCTGCACCTTTCCGCATCAACCGGGCAACTCCGCGAAGACTCAACCAGTTGTGAAGTCTGTCATCTCGGAAATCAACCAGACGCTCGACCGGCATATACTCGATCTTCTCTTGCGCCCGGTTACAGCGCTCTACTTCGGAGGAGGAACTGCCAACCTCACCGAACCAACCGCGTTCCGCGACCTGTGCAAGTGCCTCGCGGAAGCCTTTGAACTGAAGGACGCGGAGGTCACGCTCGAAGGTGTACCGGCATACTTCCTTCGCGGATCTCCGAGACTGCTCGACATCATGAGGCAAGAACTCGGAGCACGTCAGTGCCGCCTGAGCATGGGCATTCAGACCTTCAACGAAACGCGCTTGAAGGAAATGGGTCGAGTCGCGTTCGGCACACCAGATACGTTTCGTGAAGTCGTTGAACTCGGTCACAAACTCGGCTTCACAACGTCCGCCGATCTGCTCTTTAACTTGCCCGGCCAGACTCTTGACGAGATGCAGGACGATCTTCGCCGAGCGCTCGATCTGGGGCTGGATCACATCGGGCTGTATCATCTCGTGCTCTTCCGCGGAGTTGGTACTCCGTGGGCCGAAGACGAGACGATGCTTGCCGAGTTGCCGAACAACGAACAGGCCGCCGACAACTGGCAAGCTCTGCGCGAGTTGCTTCTGGCGCGCGGATTCGTTCAGACGAGCCTCACCAACTTCGAACAGGGCCGATACCAGAACCGACCCGAACGCTATCAGTACGAGGAGTGCAGTTTCCAGGCGTCGGAATACGAGGTGATCGGGTTCGGGCCGTCCGCGTTGTCGTATGTGTCAACAAAGGACTTCGCGTTCGGAATCAAGACGATGAACCCCGCAAGCGCGGAGGAATACAGCGAGGCAGTGAAAGCCGGGAAGCGCGTGTGGAACAAGGCGTTCGTGTATCGCACGCTCGATCAGAAGGTGTTGTGGCTCACGCGCCGACTCGCGGCTCTGGACATTGACTGCGCGAAGTACCGAATGCTCTTCGATACAGACGTGCTGGCGGATTTCGGAGACGAAATCACCGCCGCGTGCGAAGCGGGCTTAATGACCGTAACACGAGACGCCATCCGCCCGACTCCGCGCGGGATGTTCTTTGCGGACTCCATCGCCGCGATCCTTGCTTCACCGGCAATCCGAGCCACGCGCGAACTTGGACACGCCACAATCGGCCAGGATGCTCCGAAGGAACTGCTTCGCGACCTCCGCGAGAACGCCAACATCTTCCTGCACATGTGACGCGGAATGAATCACCGACGTCGGCGGAACCACCGATAAACCCCCGCGAGTCCAATTCCCACTGTCGCAAGCGCGGCCGTGCGCGGTTCTGGTGTGGCCGGAGTCTCTCCCTCCGGTCCCTCGCCGGGAACGGTATCTGTCGGCGACTCCGGATGGCGATCCGGTGGGTTCGCGGGATGTTTTGGCCCGGCCGGGAGTAGCGACGGTGGTCGTTTCGGACCCCCCGGCCAGTTGGGAAAGTAGAACCCGTGGACCGGCTGATTCGCAAGCATCGCGAAGACCACCACCAGCCACCATCGATACGCGTGTCGGACGATTCGCATGTCAACCCTCTCCTCTCTTGCTCCGGCCGGAGAAGTTGCACTATCTCCGGCGGTCGCGTCAAGGCTGATTCAGACACGGCGCGAACGGGAAATCTTGACGCGCTGAGTGTCAGCGCGAAAACGAAAGAACCCCGCGGATTAACCGCAGGGTTTGTGGTGAGTGGAGCGGAGGAGAGTCGAACTCCCGGCCTCTTCGTTGCGAACGAAGCCAGAAATGGCGAAGTGCCAGCGATAATTCGCACTTCTCTCTTCCGGGGTACGGAATGGGGGTATGGAATGGCAGAGCCGGAGCATTCCGGCAATGGCACGAAAGAGCGTCGGCCCGTGGTTCTGGCAGGCAAAGGGCGGATGGTTCGTCTGGCACGACGGCAAACGGTTCAACCTCAAGGTCAAGGGCGAAGAGAACGAAACCCTCGCGGTCAAGGCGTGGCATCGGCTCATGGCTGGTGACAACCCGGTGTCACCCGGAAACAATCCGCCACCACTCACGGCCAGCGCCCCGACCCCGAAGCCAGAGGCACAGCCTACACCGAAAGTCGAATCGACCGTGAAGGACGTGATCGACGCCTTCCTTGTGTCGAAGAACGGCACGATCAAGAGCCAGACACACCTTGTCTACGGCTGTCTCCTCAAACACGTCACCGACGCCTTCGGCGCGTTGAAGGCCGAGAGCCTGAAAGCGTTGGACGTTTCCCGGTGGCTCTCCACGCTCTCGGTCGGCGTCAACACTCGTTGCGACATCGGCAGCACGTTGGCTTCAGCCTTCAAGTGGGCTGAAGTGGAAGGCATGATCCCGACCAATCCGTTGAAGGGGCTGAAACGTCCGTCGCGAAAGAGCCGGGGTTCAAAGTCGGTCGTGAGCGAGGAAACCCACAAGAAACTTCTCGAAGCCGCAAGCCCTGCCCTGCGCCTCCTGCTCACACTTTTGCACGAAACCGGGGCGCGTCCTTCAGAACTCGCGGCACTGACCGCTCAGGATGTGGATTTCGCCAACGGTGTCGCGATCCTAAACCAGCACAAGACCGCACACTACACCGGGAAGCCGAGAATTATTATCCTCAGCCCGAAGGCTGTGGAACTGCTCAAGACTCAAGCCGAGGCACAACCCGAAGGGGTGTTGCTCAGGAACGGCAACGGCATGGCGTGGAAGAAAGACGGCATCGTCTTAGCGATGCGGAGGGCGAGCAAGCGCGCCGGTGTGAAGGCGACGGCTTACGGCTATCGCCACACGTTCGCAACGTCGGCACTGGTGAAGGGTGTGCCCGACGCTCACGTTGCCGCTTTGCTCGGACACACTTCAACCGCGATGCTGCACAAGCACTACTCCCACCTGACCAGCCAAGCCCAAGCGCTCCGGGAAGCGCTGGCGAAGGTTTGGGCGTGAGCCGCCAACATCTGCGGGGTATGCCGTCGCCGATGGCTTTGGGGCAATGGTGACAAAAAAATCTAGGCCGGCAAACGTGACTGGCGGTTTGTGGGTTCATCGGGTAGCCTTCGAGCCAGTCACGGAGGACGAACCGATGGGCAAGGTCGCCAAGGGCCTCGA
>JAKEEV010000835.1 GCA_022616395.1 Planctomycetia bacterium
CCGATCAAGACCAATGTCACCGGCGTGCAGATTTGCGAACACATGCCGATGCAAGCTCGCATGTGGGACAAGCTCGCCTGCGTGCGCTCGCTCATCTCGGTCGATGAACACTCCGACTCGCTCGTCGAGACCGGTTACACCGAGAACGTCAACCGCACCGCGCAACACCCATGCATCGGCTCGGTGATCTCGAAGCTGCGTAGCGGGGGAGCCAACGACGTTCCGCCATTCGTCTCGCTGCGTGGCGGCGGCAGCGCTGGCACCGAACCGGGTTACCTCGGTGTCGCGCACCGGCCGTTCACACCCAGTGGGGCCGGTATGGAGAACTTGCGGCTGGCCAACGGAGTCAACACGGAGCGCATGGACGACCGCAAAGACCTCCTCGGCAAGTTCGACACGATCCGTCGCGACATCGATGCTTCCGGCACCATGAAGGGCATGGACTCCTTCACCGGCCGCGCCTTCGACATGATCGCATCGGGCAACGTTCGCCGGGCGCTTGACCTGAAGAACGAAGACCCGAAGACACGCGACCGCTACAAGGGCATCGAGATGTTCCTCACGGCCCGCCGACTGGTCGAAGCGGGCGTCGGCTGCGTGACCTTGAGCTACGGCGGATGGGACACGCACTCCAGTAACTTCAAGGAACTGAAGCGCATGTTGCCGCACGTGGATCGCGGAATCGCGAACCTGATCTCGGATCTGCACGAACGCGGAATGGAAGACGATGTGGTGACGGTGATGTGGGGCGAGTTCGGCCGTACTCCGAAGATCAACGGCTCCGACGCTGGCCGTGACCACTGGGCACCAGTGATGAGTGCAATGATCGCAGGCGGCGGGATGAAGATGGGCCAAGCGATTGGCTCAAGCTCCGCTCGCGGCGAATACCCGAAGGACCGGCCGTACAAGGTTCCGAACCTGCTCGCCACGATCTACACCGCGCTGGGCATCGACCCAAGCTACACCTTCCCCAATGGCAGCGGCCGACCCATGTACATCCTCGACGACCGCAACCTGGTCGAAGAGCTGCTCTAAGCGCATCAGCAGTCATCACAACAACAAAACCGGGAGCCTTGTGGCTCCCGGTTTGTGTTTAGTACACTATGGGTGGAAGTGAGGTGACTCATGACGTTCGACCGCATTACGCACAATCCACTCCAGATGGGCGGAAAGCCGTGCATTCGCGGAATGCGGGTCACGGTTGGGCTGATCGTCGGCATGCTTGCGGCAGGCCGTACGCGCGAAGAGATTCTGAAGGCTTATCCATACTTGGAAGACGAGGACATCTCACAGGCGCTCGCTTACGCCGCCTGGCGGTTGGAAGAGCGTGAATTGCCCCTGGTGCCCGCGTGAACTTCTCGATCCTTGTCGATATGAACCTTTCGCCGGACTGGATTCCGGTGCTGACCGCGGCGGGCCACAATGCTGTTCACTGGTCTGCGGTTGGCGACATTCACGCGCTCGACCCGGAACTCATGGAGTGGGCGCGGAACAATAACCATCTCCTCCTGACGCACGATCTGGATTTCGGAACGCTCCTCGCACAAACTCACGCTTCAAAGCCGAGCGTTGTGATTATCCGAGCAGATGATCCGTCCGCCGCGACTGTTGGCAACCAAGTCCTTGATGCCATCTGCCAACACGCGACTGATTTGGCTGCCGGCGCACTGGTGATCGTCGATACGCGTCGATCCCGTGTACGGATTCTGCCGATTTGAAGACGGTGCGCTTGCGCCACCTCACGCGGCCTTCTGTATTGTCGCCTTCCGCTTGCCAG
>JAKEEV010000836.1 GCA_022616395.1 Planctomycetia bacterium
GTGCAAACGAAGACCTATTACGGACGCGGCCTATGGTACACTCTCGAACTCGACTACGACCGCATCGCGAAGATGCTTCGCAAGCACAAGTTCACCGGCTATGTGTCGCTGGAGTTTGAAGGGAAGGAGAACCCCAAGACCGCCATCCCCAAGAGCCTCGCGATACTGCGAAAAGCGTTCGCGTAAGATTCAGTAGGTGCCGCTTGCCGAGCCGGGCTTTCATAGTAGTCATCACGCTCCGCGAGATGTCGCCGCGAAGCGGCGTGATTCTTCCTCTCGCAACAAGCGCCGCTCTACGAGCGGCCATCACGCGGAGCGTGATGACTACTATCCGTGCCGCTCGGCAAGCGGCACCTACTTGGAGCCATCATGTCCGATACTCTTCGCTCTGCTTTGAATCACGCCATAAGCGACGAACTCGATTCTGCACTCTCGCGCATCGCTCACTGCGTGAACCAGCTCACCGACGAGCAGGTGTGGTGGAGACCGCCCGCGGGTATGAACGCGATTGGCAACTTGCTGTTGCACCTTGCGGGGAACGTGAAACAGATGATCGTCAGCAATCTTGGTGGCGAACGGGACGACCGCAACCGCCCGGCGGAGTTCGCGACCCGCGAGATGATTCCGAAGGCGGAACTGCTTCGCGGACTCACGGATGTTGCGACACACGCGAAAGCCGCGCTCGCGGCAGTCAGCGACGGGCGGTTAGTTGAAGTGAAGCGCGTGAACAACTTCGACCTGACCGGCCTTCAAGCAGTGATACGCAGCGTGGCCCACTTCCGCGGCCACACGCAGGAGATCATTCACATGACCCGCGAGTTGCTCGGCGACAAGTACCAGTTCGCGGGGCCAAAGTAGGCATTGAAAGTAGGCGACTCGCTCCGCGAGTCGCCTACTTTTTTCTTTGTCGCTCGCGGAGCGAGTGACCTACTTTCCCTCCTTCCTCCACGCCTCGTATTCCTTGAGCACTTGTTCGCGTGAGCAGCGTTCGCGATAGATAAGCCTCGCACGCAGTTCGTAGTCTGTGTTCACTTCGTACTTCGGCAACACATACTGGAAGTCCCACGCGGGGTTGGTCGTCTGCAAGGCCGTGTTCGTCCCTCCTCCGCTGGGCGAGTGCGTGATTCGCAAACCGGAGGTGCGGTCGAACATCAGGATCAGTATGTGCTTCTTGAAGAGGCCATAAAAAAGCGGCAACGCGTACTTCAGCGGCGAGAGGTTCTTGTAGAGCGTGTCGCGGTGATCCTTCGCGAATGTCATCTCGCACTTGTCGTCTTGGTGAACGATGGTGCTCATCGCGTTGTGAGCCGGCGTGCAATGCTGAAGCCAGAGGTTCTTTCCGCGAAGGTACATGCTCTTGTCTTCCGGCGCGTTGATGTAGCTCGCCCAAAAGAGACCCAGATAGCCGCGCTTGAAGACGTGCTGCGTCGCCTTGAACTTGAAATGGAAGTCGATGGCGTCCGGTTCGCGGAGCGTGAATCGCGTCGTGCTTTCGAGCATGAAGGTTGGCGTGGGCGGCTGATGCAACTCCGCCACCGTGTCGGAGACCTTCTTGAAGGTCATCTTCGCGTTTCGAGGCTCGAAGAAGATCGCTTGCCCCTTGCCCGGCGGGTCGAGAGTCTCGCCGTCGAAGATGTGCTCGAAGTTCATCCCCGCGACTGTCGGGACGAACACATTGGTTGCTTCGGTCTTGTGAGTGAGCGACCAGATGCCGTTGTAACCGGCTCGGTGTTCGCCCTTCGCGTCGTTGTCTCCGATGAGCGCGGTCAGGTCGCCGAGTTTGAATGTGTCGCTGGGCATGGCTGGACTCCCGCGGAAGTGTGAACGGAGCGTGTCCCACTCCATTACCACACCCCGCGCGAAAGTACCAGCAACTCCGACGCGATTCATCGGAGCCGCGACCGTGAGGGAGCGAAGAGTAAGATCGCTCCCTCACGGTCGCGGCTCTGATTGCGTCTCAGTTCACTTGCTCGCCAGCTCGCTTTCCAAGGATCTTGTCGTTCGGTCCGGCAAAGAACCAGTCGAGTCCGAAGCCGCCGAACAGATGGTCGCGGTCGCCATCGTCGAGTACCGTGGTGGAATCGAGCTTCGGAGAGCTGGTTCCCGCCCGGATCGCTGCAATCCGATCGGTGTACGATGTGTCCGAGTTCCACGCAGCCAGAATTTGCATCAGCGATGTCTTGTTCGTGTCATGCACAGTTGGCCCGCCGATCACGATGTCATCGTTGCCGAATCCAAACAGGAAGTCGCGCCCATCTCCTCCGATAAGAACGTCGCGGCTCGCTCCTCCGACGAGTAAATCGTTGCCCGTGTTGCCGAGCAGGATGCTACTTCCTCCCCCAGCCGTCAGTGCATCGTGACCCGCGCCGCCATCGGCGAAGACCGTACTGGTAATTCGTGGATCGACCACGAACAGGTCGTTCCCCGCGAACCCGGAGAAGTGAATCGTGCCCACTGCCGCGGGGTCGAACGTGCCGATCGTGTGCCCGCCCGCTTTCACCACGAGTTCTCCGGCTCGAGTGAGTTGCACGACTACCCGATCGCTGTTGCGGCTGCCAGTGATGTTCAAGTCGCTGCCAGTGAGCTTCGCCGAGACCGGGTTGGTACCCTCCGCGTTGGCCGTAATCTTCCCGAAGAGGCCATGCGTCTCGTCGTCCGGCCCCGCGGCATAGTAGAGGCTGTTCGCGTCGCCCGCGGTCCGGCCATTGCCGAACGCCAGCCCCCAGAGTCCCTCAATCTCAACCGGACGGCCAGGCGCTTCGGACAGGGTGCCGAGCTTCGAGCCGGTGGTCGCGTCGTAAGCCTGGATGCGTCCGCTCCCGAAGTTGCCGACCAACAGAGCGTTGCTGAAGTCGCCGAAGTTCGCGGTGGCTTGCACCATCCCCCACGGCGCGTTCAGGTCGCCGCGTGAGATGAGACGCTTCTCGAAGTTGCCGTTCAGGTCGAAGACGCTCACGAACCCTCGCCCGTGGCCGGTGTCGGGATTCAAACTGTTCTTTTCCTGCTTCGCGTAGCTGACGAAGAGCTTCCCGCCGATGGCCGCGACGTTGAATGGGGCGTATCCCTTCGGCAGGTCGGGGTCGGTGAACGAACCGGCGAGGCTGACTTTCTGGAACTGACTGTTGAGCACATCCACCTTGCCGTTGCGGAAGTCGGCGAGGTAGAGGAAGTTTCCCGATCCGTTGTTCGCCAGAGCCATGCCCATGTAGGCCGCTCCGTCGGTCGCCTGGAATCCGACGATGGCGGTTCGCGATGGGCCGGGGATGGTGGGCGTGGTGGGGAACACACCGGGGTTCCAGCCAGTGACCGTTCCGCCCTCGCCGGCGAAGATGAAGACGCTCTGAGCTGACACCGGGTTCCCGGCTGCGTTCACTCCATTGACGACGAAGTTGTTCGGAAGCGCGGCGAACACCTGACCGGTCGGCAGTCCTCCGGGAGTCATCACCTTGAACGGCTGGCCGATTGGGCTGCCGTTCACGTCTCCGGGATACACCTCGCTGAGCGCTGTTCCGTTGGCGGACACCCAGAACGCTCCGCCGAGTGGGCTGAGGGAGATTCCCCAGGCGTTCACGAGAGTCGGATCGGTGACCGATGCCACGCCGGGCTGGTCCGAGACCAGATCGGTTGCCAGGTAGGCCGTTGCGGGGGTGCTTCGGTCTTCGAGAGGCTCGAAGCGCAGTCGGGCGGTCGGATGAAGGGGGAACATACTCGACCTCACGATACGGGAAAAGGGAGGGAAAACGAACGAGCACGGACAGCCCCGCTGGCTGCGAAGTGAAGTCGCCAGTGGGGATGATTACGCCTAGGTCTTGCCTCGACCGCAACACCCACTCGCGGGTGGGTCGGTGGGCTGAACGATTGGTGTGACGGGTGGTTCAGTGACTGGCTCACGAACCGGCTCTGCCGCGGCACTTCGCGTGTACCAGCCGATCGCGGCGAGCGCTGAGCCGAGAAGCAGAAGCGCGACGATTCCGAGCCGACCTCTGCGCCACAGAACCGCGTTGGCCAGCGCTACCGCTTGAGAGGCGGTTCCAGATTCTCCGGTCGCCGTGGCGAGCGTCGCGGAGACGAGTTGCTCCGGCGGGAGTTCGAGTTCGACCATCGGGACCACGCCGAGCAGAAACAACGGGCAACCGAGAAGCCCGCGCCGCGACAGCCGCCGGCGCAGCAATTCACGCCCGCGCGACAGCCGACCCGCGACAGTTCCCTTCGGCCAGCCGAGCAGTTGAGCAGTTTCCTCCAGTGTTCGGCCTTCCAGTTCGCACAATACAATCGGAAGTCGATATTTCTCCGGCAGTCGGTCGAGTTCCTCATCGAGAGATTGACGAAGGTCGCGTGCGTCTTCAGAAGGCTCAGGAGTTGTGGGGTCCGCGATGTCCACAATCGCCACCTCGCGCTCGTACCGCCGAGTGCGGGCCGCTCGCGCTTTGCGGGCCACTCGAAGCGCGACCGCGTGCAACCAGGCGGCCACCTCAGCCGGTCGGTCCAGTGTGTGAGCTTTCCGAACGAATATCAGAAAAGTTGCTTGAAAGGCGTCTTCCGCATCCGCCGTGTTGCCCAGCGCGCGGCGACAAACTCCGAACACCATTGCGCCATGTCGGTGAATCAATTCTTCAAGTGCGGTCGTGTCGGCAGCGACACACCAACGCGTCAGCAACTCCGCGTCCGCCGGGAGAGGCTCTTCCGCGGTGCGGGTGGACTCGCGGGTTTCCAGGTTGGTCATGCAAGGTGCTCCGCTCCTGAGGCGACCCGCCTACCTGTTCTCTGCCGCGACACCACTCGGCGCATACAAGAAAATGCGAATTCCGCGCTTCGCAAGGGAGGATGCTTTTGAGCGCGTCCTGCCACTGATACGCCACCACGCCGTGATTTGTTGGCGTCCGCGGCTCGACTATTTTCCCGCTGGGGTGTGCTTCAATGCCCACTCGAAGAACAAGTAAAGCTGTTCGTTCGATTCAACCGTGGGCGTGTGACCCTTGCGGTTGGTCATCGCGACGCGATTCTCCGCGCCGAGCAACTTGTTCACCGCGACGAGGTGATTGAGAGCCTTCCAGCGCTGGGGCTGATCTTCCGCGCCGCCGGAGACGAAGAACGGTCGCGGGGCCATGAGCGCGTGCAGTTCGGTAAGGTCGCGGCCGTCGGCCATCATCTTCTTGTAAGGGCCGGTGCGCGGATTCTTCGCGCTCGGAATGCCTGCCTTCCGCTGCTCTTTCAGTTCCGGATCGAAGCCCAGATACCACGGCTCCCAGTAGTTCACGTTGCTGCGTTTCTCGTCGAAGACGATGCCCGGATCGGAACAAGCCCCGCACGCGAACTTCTCGTACAGGCATGCCGCGAACATCGACCACTTTCCTCCGTAGGAGTGACCGACCACGCCGATGCGCTTCGGGTCCACTTCTGGCATGTTCGCCAGCGCGTTGTAGCAGTTCGCGGCTTCGTAAGCGTGAAATGATAGCGGCTGAATGCGGCACTTCTCTTTGGTGGGGTAATATGTGTTCGGATCGCCACCGAGCGAGAGAGCGACGAACCCGCGCCTGGCAAGCTGAAGCGCGAAGTCACGCAGTTCGGACTTGCTCAACCCCACGCCGGTCTTCGCCTCGTAGTAAACGACCACCACCGCCGGGAACGGCCCCTTCCCTTCGGGAATGAGCAGGTACGCATCGTCTACCGTGCGGCCGGGCGCGGTCTCGATCTTGATCTTGTACTGCGTGATGTCTTCTCGCTTCTCCTTCTTCCCCAACTCGATCTTCGGCTTCTCGATCATCGCGGGCCATTCGCCCATCGCGGAGTGCCAGTATTTCAGAATCTCGGCTCGGCGTTTCTTCCAGTCCTCCGCGTTGCGCACTGGCGTGCCATCATCGAACTTGAGAGGCGAGCGGTAGTTTCCGTAGTCGTTGGCGAGTTCGGCCGGTGGCTTGAAGTGTGGTGCGAGTTTGGCGGGCGGCTCATCGGCCCGCACCGCGACAGTGACAAACAGACTCGCGACGAGAAGGGAGAGGTGTGTGCGCATGGTTGACTCCAAAGGTAGGTGCCGCTTGCCGAGCGGCACTTTTCAAACGAGCCGCGACCGCAAGGGAGCGGTGTAAGATTTCCCGCTCCCTTGCGGTCGCGGCTCGTTAAGATGCCCGCTTCGGCGGGCCTCCTACGCCAACATCTCCTGAGCTGTCCGCGCCAGGAGTGCCAGTTCCAGAAGCGCCTGTGCGGTCGGTTGCCAGTTCCATTGCAGCGTGAGTGCCTTATCAGCCAGACCAGAAGCGACGCGGCCGACTACAGCGCCCAATCGTACCAGACCGAGTTGCTCGGCGCGGCCATGAAGTTCCTGCCACGCCCGAAGAACACTGGCATCGGCCCGGCGAAGGCCAGTGACCATCAGCGAGCCAACGCTTTCAAGCAATGCGCGCGACCAGTCCTCGATTGGGTCGAGCGACCGCGATTCCGCGTGCGGAAGCGCGGACTGAGTTTGACCTGAATCGAGACGGTCGATCCAGGGTTGAATCGCGAGGCGCGTTGAGCCATCCCATACGAGCGCGATCGGCTCAATCGCGAGGCCATCAACCGTCAGCCGCATCGGGCCAGCGACGAAACGCAAGCTATCGGGAGCCTGGGCGAGCTTCGCGAGCAAGCGCTCGGCTCCTTCGCTTCCGCGACTGGTGAACGGATGCCGCACAACGGCCCGGTCGCCGCGTGAGTCGGTGACTATCGCTTCGACTGTCTGCGTGTCGGGGTGGAATGTCGCACTCTCCACCTTCGTGACCGCGCACAC
>JAKEEV010000837.1 GCA_022616395.1 Planctomycetia bacterium
CTCCCGCTGGTCTACGACGAATTGCGGAAACTCGCCGCAGCGCGCCTGGCCCACGAGAAGCCCGGTCAGACGCTCGAAGCAACCGCGCTGGTTCACGAAGCCTATCTGCGCCTTGTGGACTCAACTCCAGAAACTCCGTGGGACGGTCGCGGGCACTTCTTCGCGGCTGCCGCCGAAGCGATGCGCCGGATTCTGGTCGAAGCCGCACGCAAGAAGAAAGCAGCCAAGCACGGAGGAGACTTGAAGCGTCTCGACGCGGCCGACATTCCCCTCGCCGCCCCGGAGCCGCAAGAAGATCTCGTCGCGCTCGATGAAGCCCTCAACAAGCTCGCGGTAGTCGATCCCCAGAAAGCCGAACTGGTGAAACTTCGATACTTCGCGGGGCTAACCATCGAACAGGCCGCGGAAGCTCTGGGCATCTCCCCCGCAACCGCCAAGCGACACTGGAACTACAGCAAAGCGTGGCTGTTCCAGGCGATTTCAGGCGAAGAGAATGGCCACAAAAAAGCACAAGAAGCACAAAAGAAAACAGAAGAGTAAAGACTGAAGATTGAGTTCGATTCGATCCTGCTGTGTCTTGGTTTTCCTTTGTGCGTTTTGTGCTTTTTTGTGGCCATTCTCTTCTGTTTTGAAATTCCCTGAGCCAATTCCGGTCCCTTTCACGCATTGATGGCAGCTCTCCCTTCGGTAGGGGTTCCGCAAATGACCGACGAAACTCTCTTCGCTGTCGCTCTGGAAAAAGCCGATCCGGTCGAGCGACGCACGTACCTCGATTCGGCCTGTGGCGATCCCGATCAGCGGAAACGCGTAGAGGGGTTGCTCGAAGCTCTGGAGAAAGCCGGTGGGTTTTTGGACAAGCCTGCGGTTGCGATGTCGGACGCGGTTCCAACACACACATACTCCACGCCCGACGATGGCTCGACCCGCACCCACGGCGAAGGCGCTGAGAGCGACACGGACGATGCGCTCGGCTTCCTCTCGCCTCCTCAGCGCCCGGATTCGCTCGGCCGAATCGGGCATTACGAAGTTCTCGAAGTGCTTGGTCGAGGAGGGTTCGGCATCGTGTTCCGCGCGTTCGATGAAATGCTTCAGCGCGTGGTCGCGGTCAAGGTGCTCTCGCCGTCGATGGCCGCGACTTCGCCCGCTCGCAAGCGATTCACTCGTGAAGCCCGCTCTGCCGCCCTGATCCGACACGAGAACGTGGTGACCATCCACGAAGTCGGCGAGACGCCGTTACCGTATCTGGTGATGGAGTTCGTTCCTGGTGAAACGCTTCAAGAGCGGCTTGACCGCATCGGCCCGCTGGAGGTGGCGGAAGCGCTGAGGATCGGCCGGGAGATCGCGGAGGGGTTGGCGGCCGCGCACGAACAAGGGCTAATTCACCGCGACATCAAGCCCTCGAACATCCTGATCGAGAGAGGACCGCAAGAGCGCGCGAAGATCACCGACTTCGGCCTGGCTCGTGCCGCGGACGATGCGAGCTTAACGAGAAGCGGCGTGGTGGCCGGTACGCCGATGTACATGGCACCGGAGCAAGCCAAGAGCGAATCGCTCGATCACCGCGCGGATCTCTTCAGCCTCGGTAGCGTGATGTATGCGATGCTCACCGGTCGTCCGCCGTTCCGGGCTGAAAACACGCCCGCGGTCCTCAAGCGCGTGGCCGATGACGACCCGCGCCCGATCCGCGAAGTCATTCCCGAAGTGCCGGAGTGGTTCTGCCGGATCGTCGAGAAACTTCACGCAAAGAACCCCTCGGAGCGCTATCAGACCGCGCGGGAAGTCGCCGACGTGCTCGCGGACTGCCAGAAGCAACTCGCGGCTCACAAAGAGCTGAAGGACTTCGCTCGGATTCCAGAGGCGAAGCCGGCCCCCGCTCCCATGGACAATTTGGCAATGCTCGTGTTCGTGGGTGGAACCGGTATTTTCGCCCTCATCGGCGCGATACTCATCATCGTTGATGTCAACAAGTTGCTGAGCAAATCGGAGTTGACTTGGCTCGTCTATGGCATCTCCGGCATCGTCGGCCTCGTCGGGATGGTGTGGGCCCTGCGACTCAAACGCCGTATCCCGCCCTACGCGCGCCTTGCGGCCGACCCCTCGACACATCCGGAGCCGAAACCGACCCGGTCACGCTTTCGGCGAGTCGCGGCCGTCGTCGGAGTGCTTGCTCTCATCAGCGTGCTTTTGGCCGTTGTGATGGTCAAGAGCACCATTTACCGATTCGCGGGCAACCGAGGAGAAATCGAGTTCACCGGCTCAGCCGATCCCGACGTGGAGAAGCTCCTCGTGCGTCGCAACGGCGAGTTGGTCGCGACACTCGACCGGACGAATCCGCGAACTTCGCTCGCGCCTGGTGAGTACGAAGTCGAAGCGGTATGCATCGACGGCTACGAGGCGACCAAGTTCCACGTCGATACGACTCGGTTTTTCACAGCGTCCGGCGCGTTCGAGCGCGTCGAAGGCCGACCGGTCATCAAGCTCACGGTGCGCCGCGGAGACTCCACGACCATCGCGGTGATCGCGGAGAGGCGCGCGGCCCCGCCGAGTTCGCCCGCGGTGCCGCGAACGGCCGCCGACGTGCTGCCGTTTCTGGCCGGGAACTGGAAGGTCGAGAGACAGGACGTCGTCAGTCCACCGATCCCGCCGGACGAAGTGCTCCCCAGCGCGGCCGCGGTTACCTACGATTGGGTCGCCCGCGGTAAGTTTCTCCGCGGTCGCAGCAGTATCTTCTCCTTCATCTACTCCTACGACTCCGAAAAGGACGTGTTGCGCATGTGGGGCGTCTGGGCCAACGGCGACGCCGGCGGACCTGGCCTGGGAGTGTTCAATCCCGACAATCGCTCCCTGCTGTGGAGGTACAAGTTCGGCGACGGCGCCGAACTTGTCCACCAGTACGACTTCGTTGACGCCAACACGATCAGAAGCCGGGTCTTCGTCCAGGACTCCAGCGACAAGATCGTCCTCGATATTCGCTTGAAGTTCACCCGCATCAAAGGGCCGGTTACCATTCCCAAGCTGCCCATCGATCCGAAGCGCCCCGACGAGATGAAAGTCCTCGACCGGCTCATCGGCGACTGGCGCATTGACGAGACCGTCACCAGTGCCGCTTCGCCCGGCAAGCCGGAGGTCAATCAGTCTCATCAGAAGGCCCAACCGATCTTGGCGGGCCGCATGATCGAGACGTTCGAGACCAACGAAACCAAAAAAACCAGCGATTATTCTCTGATCTGGTATGACGTCACCGCGAAGCGATACCGTCTCTGGGCGTTTCAAGGCAACGGGCAGGTAATCGATCTGTCTGGAACGTGGAATGAAGCTACGAAAACGATTGCCTTCACGTCGCCGGACGGAGCCACGTTCGGGCACTCGATCTTCAAGAGCGACGACCGGTATGAATATCTGCGTGCCGTCAAGAACCGGACTGGCAAGACCGTCTTCGAGGCCACCGGCGTCGCGCGCCGAACTGCACCCGTCTGGGTGTCGCTCTTCAACGGCAAGGATCTCACTGGCTGGAAGGTCAACCCCCGATACCCCGCCAAATGGAGCGTGGAGAGCGGCATTCTGGTCTCGCACGGCGGAACCGGGATGCTCTTCAGCGAGCGCGACAACTACCGCGATTTCCACCTCCGGGCTGAGGTCAACATCAACGCGGCGGGCGACAGCGGCATCTTCTTCCGCTCGGACTACGCGAAGCACCCCGAGCGCTCCTACGAAGCCATGCCCGGCCACACCCAACCGAATATCAAAGACGCCGGGCTGGTCCGGTGGGTTCTCGAAACGAAAGTCCTGGAGCCGATTCGCTGGCCGGCGGCCACAGCGTATCCAGTGGACCAATGGTTCACCATTGAAATCATCGCCCGCGGTTCGCATCTGGTGGTCAAGATCGACGGGAAGACCGCGGTGGATGCGGTGGACCCCGATCCGATCCTTGCCCCAGGACATATCGCCTTGCAGCAGTGGAATCGACTAACCACCGTCCAGTTCCGCAAGATCGAGATCAAGGAGCTGCCGCCGACCACCGCGAAGAAGGAGCCGAACCCGGCCGTGCTGAAACCGCTGCGCGACGCGGTCGAGGCGAAAGAGCGCGTGCGGGATACGGTCAAGACGCGGTTCGATGTCGGCACCGCGAACAAGATCGAACTGCTCGCTGCCGAAGCCGACCTGACCGAAGCACGCATCAAGTTCGCCGAAGCCGAAGGCGACCAGCCAGCCGGGATCGTCCGACTCGCAGAGCTGGTGAAGTTCCGCCAGGAAGAACGCGACCTGATTAAGCTGCGGGTTGATTTGGGCAAGGATGCACCGGTCGTGCTGAACCAGGCCGACTTCCGACTCGCGCAAGCGAAGGCGCGACTGGCGAAGCTCAAGCCGTCAACACCGCTGGAAGTCGCCCCACCGCCACGACCAAAGCCAGAGAAGTAGAACAGGAGACAGAGGGCAGAGATCAGAGGGCAGAGGTCAGTAATCAGTAATCAGTAATCAGTGAACAGAGCAGAGAGCAGTCATCAGATTTCAGAGGAGCAGGAGTAGGATTCAGAGGAGGATTTGGAAGAAGAGTAAGAGCACGAGTTAAGAGCAAGAGCATGAACCGAAGGCCGCGATCTGTGTCTTTCTCTTTCTCCTGCTCTTACTCTTCTTCCTCTTCTTCATCCTTATCCTACTCCTGCTCCTCCAATCACTGTTCTCTGATGACTGATGACTGATGACTGCTCTCTGCTCTGTTCACTGATTACTGATTACTGATTACTGACCTCTGATCTCTGCCCTCTGATCTCTGTCGCGTGCAGTTCGCCGCATGAGCAAAGAGAACAAAATGTTGCGGCGAGACATCGCCGCGAGCCGGGAGAATAAGCCGGGACAGGAAGCCGTTGAGCCAAAAAAGGGCGAATCATTTCCAAAAATCGACGTCGGCGGCCACTTCATACCAACAGCTCTCCGGTCTTCCACCCTTTGGTCTTCATTCTGAAGTGACTCGGAGTCCGCTGGTCCCTGACTTCTCCC
>JAKEEV010000838.1 GCA_022616395.1 Planctomycetia bacterium
GGAAAATCAGTGAAGTACCGAACATACCGAAGCGAGTTCCCTTTAACCGCCAACCGATTCATCTTCTTGAGGATTTCCATGCCGGAGAGCGTTGTCTTCCAGTGAGACCCTGCGGGCGGCTTCCACGGCTTGCCAGCGAATTGAAAATCGACTCCTTGCGTTTGGGTTTCTCCCGACGAGGTGATGCCGCTCAAGGCGCAGAGCCGGGAACCGTCCCTTAACAGTTCGTGAATGCGGCTCTTATCGTCTCGGGTTAGTGGGCGACGATTCCCCTCCGTGTCTTCGATCCAGTCGTAGGCAGTCCGAATCGCATCCTCAACGGTTTTCTCGCGATAGAGCTGCCGAAACGTCATTCTCTCTCGTTCGCGCGCGTACCAGAGAAGATAATCCTTCGTCTGGGGCAAGATGGTACTCGCTTGCCCTGTTGTCTTGTAGAAGGTGATGATCGAGATAAAGTTGTCCGCACCGAAAAGCTCATCCATCAACTCACGGGCATGATGCAAGTTATCATCACCGATCTGGAGAAATAGACTCCCGCTCGGGCGCAGAAGATCACGAGCAATGGTGAGCCGATCACGGAGGTACGTCAGGTAACTGTGAAGCCCGATCTGCCATGTGTCGCGGTAGGCCTGCACCATCTCTGGTTCGCGGGTTAAGTCATCGTCGTCATTGTGAGTCACCTCTCTTTTCCGAACGAATGGTTGGAAGTTGCTGCCGTACTTAATGCCATACGGTGGGTCCATGTAGATCATCTGAATCTGCTCGCCCATGTTCTCACCACGGAGCAGCCAGTTCATTACCCGGAGGTTGTCCCCCAAGATCATCCGGTTCGACCACGGACCGTGTTCATACGCCTTTGTTACCTGATCGCCGAGCGCGAGTTGTGGGTCGTTGAAGATGTCGGAAATCGTCAACTGCTTATTCCGCCGGTGGCCCTTGAGGGTCTCGACGATGCCCTGCGTGGACAGCCGCTCGTGGACGAACAGCGGCAATGTCGGCACGTCCAACTCCGGGCGCTCGGCCTTCCCAGCCCAGTTCAGGAACGGCCGTGACATCGCCTTCAGCTTCTTGGCAGCGGCCTTGGCTGCTTCCAAACTTGCCGAGTCGAGTATTTCCCCGATCAGCGCTTCGGCTTGGTCCCGATTTGGGTTTCGTTCATCCCATTCGAGAGAGGGAGAGAGGGAACTGTCGTAACGGTACTTGCCGGGCGGGTGAGTGGATGTGATGAGCGGCTCCGCGCCAGCATCCGGAACGCGGGAACCCTTCGCTGTCGGGTAGTGATAAGACTCAACGTTTTTTGTCGGCGCGGCCCGCTTCAAGCGACGATTCTTGGCCATGCGCGCACCTTCACCCGACACGTGCGCGCGCTCCCGCTGGCCGTTTGCACGGCCGATTCGGGCGGACGGGTGGTGTCGGTTTGGAGAATGGGTCGTCGATACGCTCAGGCGGAGCAGTGCAACACTCCGCGCGCGCAACCTGCGCGCGGAGCAACCTGTCACGTCCGCATGCGTATCTCATTGCGTATCTCAAGAATCACTTCAGCGCAAATTTCTGAATGAGTGCAATCTTGGTGCCTTTGCGCCTCACGACCCGCGCGCAACGATTAGTCGGATTATTTCGCGCAACTGACCACAGTACCCGATCAGGAAGGAATTGAACACTGCTTAGTTTTGAAAATCGCACTGACGTTCCCGAGTCGCGAGCGCGGGATCGTGTCGCTCACTGTGGCAACAACTCCGCCACTCGCCCAAGCGCGACCGCCAAGGCATCACAGCCATCGTCGTGATCCGAGAATGGGAACGTCTGTAACTGCTCGACGAGCATGCGACCGCCCACAGTCCGCCGGAACCGCAGTTGCTTGCGGGAGAGCGGCACGCTGATTTGCTGTCGGATTCGGAACTGCTTGTTGTCCGTGTTCGTCCGACACATCCACGGAAACCAGCATCGCGCCTTGGTCGCCGCTGCCTCCAGCGCCGAGGCCATGAAACCCATTGTGCCATTCTCTTCGCAGACCACCGAATCCACCTGGCGTCCCGTCGCCGCAAACAAGCGAGTCAGGGCAACGGTGCGATCCGTCATCTGAACGACACCCTCGCGCTGGAAGTCCGCATCGACGTACATCACGAAACGTCGATCCTCCACGGCCGCGCCAACGAGCACATGCGCCTGGTAGTCCTTTCCGCGGCCATCGGTCCCCTTCGAGGGATCGAGGGCGATGACCTTCAGCATGAGCGAGTCCGGCCACTGATCGAACCAGAAGCCGGGGTAATCGAACAACTCTGGTGGGAACTCCGTTCCCTCGTTTGAGCCGGGGATGCCCTGGTACTCGGTGTTAAACGCCGCCGCGCCGATCTCGGCCCGCCGCTTCATGAGCGCCACCAGCGGCCAGCGGCTCGACCAGTACACCATCGCTCCCGCGTCCATCGCAGATCGGTTCGCCTCGTAGAACTCTCCGGCTGTCTCGTTCCGCTTCGGGTCGGCGAGGTTGGTGGCCAGCCGTTCCCACTCGTCCCAGAGGTCCATCCGGTCGGGCCACTGGTGAACCGCTGGGTATGTGCGGCCAGTCCAACCCGGCAGTTGACCGAGCCGAACCGTGATGGCTTCGCGGTGTAGCGCGGATCCGACCGAAAGGAAATTGGTGCCGGCAGTGCCGGCCGGGATCACTTCTCGTGTTGCCCAGCGCCAAGCTCGTTCGCGCATGACCGGGCTGGCGATACTGTCGTTGTTCTCGCAGTCATCGAACACAATCAGCGATGGCCGGGCCTGACGCGACCGCCGCCCGCGGATGCGCCCACCCGTACCCAGTGCCGCGATCACGGCACCGTTGCGGAGTTCGATCCGATTCTGCCGCCACACCGCACCTTCGCCCGCCCCGCTGGGGTAGTCCGCGGCGATTGCCGAATTGGTTTCGAGTTCGTGGCGGATGTGCCGGAGTTGATCGTGCGCTTGCCCGGCGGAGTCGGAGAGGATGAGTGTGAACGGCTCGTGCCGTTCCAGCGCACAGTGAAGGACATAAGCCAATGTGACGACAGTGGACTTCGCACCTTCACGCGGGGCGATCACAGCTTCCTTGGCCTCGCGTCGGAGGTGGAGTTCCCGAAGTCGGTCGAACAGCTCGCCGTGGAAGTCGGCGGGGTCGGAGGTGAAGTAGTGCGGCAAGTACATCCGCACCCAGTCCAGCCCGAACCCGGTGGGCCGGTCAGGGTTGCCTCCAGTTGGTCGAGCCAGGAACTCACGCGCTTTCGCTGCGAGGTTCCGCGTGCTCCGGAGTAGCCGAGGGATTCGCACCACGAGTCATCTCCGCGAACAGAACACGCAACTCAGTCAACTCCCGTCGGAGCATGACCAACTCGTGCCGATTGGCTCCGAACTCCTCGGGGTAGCGACGCTCAAGCCACCACGCTGCCGCCTGCCAGGTCGTTGCCGCGGCCTTCTGGATAAGAGCCACGTTGCGGGCCACGGCATCCCCTTCCGCTTTTTGTAGTGCCTGAAATAACTGAACGAACTCCTCGTTCCGCTTGCCGCCCTTCCGTCCCTTCGCGAGCCATTGGTAGAGACACCGCTCGGTGATCCCGGCCCGCATCGCGGCGATGCTGCGGGGTAGACCAGCGGCGATACTGTCCACAATCACTTTCTGTTTCTCCGGTGTGAGTTTCGGCACCGGTCCGCCTCTGCGCTTGCCCACGGCATTGCCTCCCAGAACGAGCTACTCCATCATAGCGGCTCGCTCGGTCTGTCGGTCCGCAGTTCCTCGCGCAGCTCGGTTCCGCCACAGTTCACTTGATGGGCGACGTTGCCCCCGATCCGGCAACGGAAGGGCGCACTCAACTCACCGCAAGGGAATTCTCGTCTCCATCACGACTGGCGGGAGAAGACGATCAGAAGTGATGGCCAGCTTGGTGACATGCCGGGAGAGACAGGGCAAGCGCTCTTGTTCGGTCAGAGATTCTTCCGGGAGCGTCCGAACAGTCTCGCAACCGCCTGTATGAAGCGACGAAGACGTGAGGGTTTCACCGGTTGAGGATCAGCCCCGGGAAGAGGTCGCTTGAGGAAGGCAGCGACCTTCCCGTAAAGCGGTCCCTCAATCCCATCCAACGTGTGCTGAATGTCCTCATCGCCACCCAGTTTGCTGATCCAAGTGCCGTCCTCTTGTTGCTTCGCCATATGCTGAACCGCGTCTCTCCAGACGTAGATCGCGACCTTCTCGTATCCGGGTTCCCAAGTGCCGTCCGCGCAGGGGGCGTATCCGAGCGTCTGGAACGCGAAGGTAAATGCTTCGACGGTCTCTTCCTGTGGAACGCCGGGTGGCCAATAGTCGTGCGAGTTGGGGGGATAATCCCCCGGCCACCACTTCCTGACGAAATCTCCGGCGGCATAGGCGATGCAGTTGTGATAAGCCGGATCGCTCGTCCGTCTCCACCCCAACCGCGTTAAGTCGGGAAAATCACGGTCGTAATACTCTTCGGGCATGCTACCATTCATACCCTTGCTCTTTTCCCCAGACTAGCCACGCCTTGGCCATTTTCTGGCCGTCCCCTTGCGAGTCGGTAGGTGCTGGGTCTGCTTGAGTGACGGCGTGCAGCGCCCAGAACCAGTTGTCCACACGCCGTTCCAGTTCACGAAGCAACAGGGGTACGACATCCGGCCCCATGCCGATAATCGCTTGGTAGGCTGGGTGCAGAACCAACCGAGTCGTCGAAGACACATGCGCTGTCTCGGCCTTCCACTGGTCCCGTAACCTGATGAACTTCTCTTCGGTTGCCTTCGATACGGTTGGTGTTAAGGAGGTTGTCGCTGGGGGTTCCAGCAGTGACCGACCGTGGACGATCTCACAACTCAGAAACTCGACGTACCTCTCGCGGGAGCGTGGGAGATAGACACACGCCCCGCGAGCCAGTTGGAACGGCCAGGTCCGCTCTGCCTTCTTCTTTTTGCGTGACCGAGTGCCCTTGTCGGTTTCCACTGGCATGCTCGTGCCCCCGTTAACGTGGTGTTATTCGCGTGGTTCAGTCGGTTCTCGGAAAACGGTCGTCGGCCACGGCAACTCCCGCAAGTCACGCTTCACTACGGTCGCCTTCCGTTCGGCCCTCGCACACATCTCCTTGAGGTCTTTCACGTCGTTCGCGTCCAAGTTGAACTGAATCACGCGGTGGTCTGTCCCGTCGTGGTAGTCGATGGACAAGACGTGGGTGATAACTGCTTGAAGGATCGAATCGCCCGCCTCATTGAAGACCGGCCGCAGGTCGGTGAAAATCCTCATCTCGACCAGTTCGTACTGCCGAGATGTCGCGACGCGGTAAGCTTTGGAAGCAATCACGAGGGGGTGGTCGGAGTGCAATTGGCCCAGCGCGGCGACGATCTTAGGCGCCGCCGCCTTCCACCGCTTCGCGAGCTGCACCAAGTCCTTCTCCGCTGCCATTTCGAGACTGCGGAGCATCAAATCGACCGTCGCCTGAGCGCTGAGATCGAGTTGCGTTTGGGCTTGGTAGATATTGAACAGCGCAAAGAGCATCTCCCTTGCTTCAGCGGTGGATACTTCGAGCTTCGGAGCGATGGCTTTTGCGACCGCGCCGATCCCGACATGCCGATCCGCTCCGTCAGTGGCGGACACAAGCTTTGCAAGCGAATCGACGCTGTTGGCAACCGTAGTGAGGTCACCCAACATTGCGTCGGTCACTTCAAGTTTGCTGATGTCATTGAGAGCCATCAGACCCCTCCATTCATTGGAACTCGGATGGCTGCTCAATGCTGCTCGATTTCGTCGGCCGCTAGCAATGATAATGGCAATCGGCAAGCGTAAAGTTTGCAATCCGCTCAAAGTTCACAAAGTTCTTTTTATCGGACCAGCCCGGACGGTACAACTACCCGCACCTTTGGGAACGACCGACACAACCGAAATGGCCCAGGTTCGTCGGTCAACTGCGCTGTCGGCCCGCGCAGCCTCACATCATCCAGCAACTCCAATGTGACGGCCACCACATCTCCACCGCCAAACAGCGATCAGGATGACATTCAAAAATTCGGCAGAAAATCCCCGAATCCAGCTTGAGATCGCTCTAGCGTATCTTAGATTATTACTGTTGAGCGATTGGCAAACCTTCACAGGAGTAAACGATGAACGCGGAAGACCTCACCTTCGGAGTCGAGATCGAAACGACGATTCCTCGCGGCACACTCGCGGTCGGGCCACACGGTCGGGGATGCGACATTCCCCAACTCAGTGGCTGGAAAGCGGACCGCGATCCTTCCATCCGCGCCGGCGCGGGGACCGAAGCGTGCGAGTTCGTCTCGCCGGTGTTCAAGGGGTCGGAGGGGCTGAAGCAGTTGCTTTGCGACCTCGCCACGATCAAGAGTCTGGGTGCGAAGGTCAACACGTCCTGCGGTCTGCACGTTCACGTCGGCATCGACAAGAGCAACACCGAACTGACCACCAAACTCATCACACTCGTTAGCAACTTCGAGAAGGCGATCTACGCCAGCACCGGCACCAAGCGACGCGAACAGAGTCGGTGGTGTAACGGACTCAACCAGTACGGAGATGCCGACACAGCGCGCCAGAGCGGACAGCACAGCCGCTATCACGTCGCCAACCTCGCCACCGGAAGTAAGCCCACTGTCGAGTTCCGGGCCTTCGCCGCGACACTCGATCCCGTCAAGTTGACCGCCGCTGTCCTCATGTGCGTCGGGTTCGTCGAGCGTGCGATGCGTGCCAGGAAGACGACGGACTGGACCGCCAAGACCCCGAAGGACACATCCCCCATTCACCGCTCCGGCGAGGGGCAGACAGCCGTCACGCGCCTCTTCTACCAACTTGGCTGGACGAAGGGTCGGCAGCCATACGTTCACGGCGAACTGAAGGGCGAAGGCATCCCCGAGTTGCCCCGCGTCAAGAAGGAGATCATGCGACTGGCCAAGAAGTACGACACGCCCGAGACCGCGACACCGACCGCTCGCGGGGGAATCACAGTCGGCTCGAATGTGCGGCTGAGCACCACCGTCGCTGGCGACCCGTTGCACGAACAGATCGGGCAAGTCGTCGCGATTCGTCGCAGCGGGCATGTCGTCCTGTTCGGCACCCGCCGCTACCGCGTTGCTCGTCGCTTCCTGGTTCTTGTTCCCACAACCACACCCAACACCACTAACTGAGGAGATTGTCATGCCCTTTGAACGCAACTACCCCGCGACCGTCGCGGAAGTCCTCGACTCAGAGATGAAGTTCAATCGCTCCGCGCTCGCGGCGGTCCGGGCCTTCGCAGCGAGTCGGCCCTACCGCCAGAGTGCAGCGCGTCGGGAGCAACTGATCCGTGAGTTGTGCCAAGTGCTCAGCGCCGCCTATGGCATCGCGGTGCCGCGACTGGTGTTCCTCTGGTCGCGTGGGCATTCAGGGTCGAGTTGCTACCGCCCGCACCCGTTCCATCAGATCGAGTTGCGGGGCCGGTTCTCTGTTGTGACGTTCCTTCACGAGTTCGCTCACGCTCGCGGCGCAGACGAGCGCGGAGCGTGTCGGTGGTCAATCAACCTGTTCGCCAAGTGCTTTCCCCGTTCCTTCGCCCGTTGCCATCAGGTCGGGCACACCCTTGTTCGAGAGGAGAACTAATCATGTGCGGAGTTTTTGGATTCGTCAGTTACGACGGCAAGGGGCCAAACCTCAAGACCCTGAGCAAGATTGCCGAAGTGACGATGGCGCGCGGCCCACACGCCTTTGGGTTCGCGTGGCTCGACTGGTCGGGACGCCTGAAGATGTTCAAGCGCACCGGTCGGATTGTCGATCACCTCGGACTCTTGGCGATGGTAGCCGACGCCCGCGTGCTCGTGGGCCACTGCCGGTGGGCAACTCACGGTGACCCGGAGAACAACCTCAACAACCACCCGCATCCGGCCGATGGCGGATGGATCGTTCACAACGGAGTCGTGAGCAATCACGAGGAACTGGCCGCGGAGTACGACCTCTATCCCGTCACCGATTGCGATAGCGAAGTGCTGGGGCTACTCATCGCTGCGTCTCGTGGATCACTTCAGGCGCGCTGTGCGGCCGTCGCGAACGTGGCGCGGGGGAATCTCACGATGCTCGGAGTGTGGGGCCATCCAGCGCGACTGGTCGCTGTGCGAGCGGGCAACCCGCTGTCGGTGGGCGAGGTTCGTGGCGGGGAGCGGTTCTATCTGGCGTCGCTACCCGATGAACTGCCCGGTAAGGTGAGTGAAGTGCCGGACCGGAGCGGATTGGAATTCGGGCCGAGTGTGCTGACGGCCTTCGACGTGGCGGGTGAGCCGTCAGTTGCCAGTAAATAGCGGGTCGTCGGGGGCGGCCGGGTCGAATGCCCGGCCGTTCTCGTCCACGCAGAAGGTCAGGGCCACTTCCATCAGGGTGCCGAAGGCGTTGCGAGTCACAAGGCATTCGTCGCACTGGTAGACGGGCAATTCGGGACCATCCTCGATCGACACGACGCCCGACGCAGTGAGCTGGCGACCACACTTGGGACAGGGAACCGTCTTGGCAGGCATGATCTTGGCCTCGGTGTCACGGATGCCACCATCCTACTCGAAAGGCAACTGGTGATGAAAGCCGTCTCGATCCATCAGCCGTGGGCCTGGGCGATCCTGCACGCGGGCAAGAACGTCGAGAACAGGACGTGGCGCACTCACCACCGCGGACCGCTCCTGATCCATGCAGCGCGATCGCGGAAGAGCTACGACCAGCAAGACGCGGGGATGTGGCCGAGCCTGTACGGTGTCGAACTGCCCCCGTGGGAGGAACTAACAACCGGAGCCATTCTTGGCGTTGTCGATGTAGTCGATTGCGTGGAGATCGGACTCGACGGCGACCTCGGCGAACACAGCGCGTCTGTGTGGGCGCTGGAAGGAATGTACGGCTGGGTGCTGGCGAACCCGAGAGCGTTTACAGCGTCGGTTCCACGCCGAGGGGCGCAGATGCTGTTCGACGTGTTGGACAACTCGCTCCCGACTGAAGTCAGATGATGACGAGCATTCCCACCGTGACCGAGAATCGGAATCCCGTTTCGTTTCGCCGTTCTATGTTTCGATTCGGGTGTTCATCGGTTAGCCTACCAGCCTGACTTAATCGCTCTCGGTTCACTCGAGCAGGCATGGCAATTGCTCAACATCTATTGGCACCCGCCGCGCTGTGAGGACGTGAACAATGCCGGTGAAACCTGACGGAAAACTGTGGGTTGTGCGCGAGCAAATCGTTGAAGACCCCGCGAGTGGGCTCACACTCCAGTTCGAGGTGGATCCGTCTGGCAACATGCGTCTTCGAATCTTCGGGGATACCCTCCCCTACGGAAACCGGGAAATCCTCTTCGACAAGAACGGGGAGGAGGCCGGAGCGGGCACGGCCACATCCGGCCTCTGCCGCCCATCGTGGTTGGAGGAGGTTTCTTAACCGATCCGCGAGTTGCACCGCGGCAGCCTCCCATGCTTCGCCTTGTACGCCTCAAGCAACTCGATCTCACGGGAGACTGGGCTGGTCGTTTCCTCCCGCCAGTAGTGCGTTGCCTGTTTGGTGCACACTCCCTCTCGGCCAGCGAGGTGATCTTGCAGCCGTGACCGATGGTCACTGTGCTACCCTTGGCACGACCGATGTAGATGATCTCGTTGCCCGCATACAGCGCGTAAACACCCGCTGTGTCGGGCGACACATCCACGTTGGCCTTGGTGAACGGATACGGACCCTTATCGTTAGCCATTGAACGATCCTCAATCGGCGCGGGTGGTGCCGGCCGATGAACGAATGTTCGCACCTCAACCACACATGCGGTCGATGTGCTGAACGACGGATGATGTGACGGTGATCTCCGGCCAAAAGAGGTGGTGTGCTGAACTACACCG
This sequence comes from Planctomycetia bacterium, assembly GCA_022616395.1. GTDB lineage: Bacteria > Planctomycetota > Planctomycetia > Gemmatales > Gemmataceae > Gemmata. Next base: position 9,847 of record JAKEEV010000838.1, read on the forward strand.
CATCTCAGGTGAGGTTCCGTCAAAGGTAACTATACCCGCGCGTTGCTCTGAACTATGTGAAAAAATGAAGTAGGCCCACAGCCGGGGGACCGACTGCAGGTTGGGTGTAGTTCAGCACAGTGACTCTACGATGCCTTCCAAGTGGTGGCAAGTGAAATAACCGACATTCAAAATAACCCGCAAATGTCATTCACGCGTGATCTGGAAACTTGAGCATGACCGCTTCCTTGCTCGGTCGCGGCAGGATAACAGCAAGGGCGCTGAAACTTCCCCTTCGCGACCAAGAACACCGACTCGCAAAGACTTGCTCCATGAATTACGTCAGGGTGAGCAACCGACGCCGAGTCGTCTCGCATCCTCTGGCCGCGCTGGTCCGACGTACTCGAAGCCAGCAGTGAGTCGGTTGACGGCCCGGCTCATGAGGTTCTGCCCGAATCCCCGACGCATCTCGCCGCGATCTAAACCCGTGCGGCTCGGACCGCGTTTCATCTTCCACAGCGGAGAGCGTGCCCGGTGACGGATCATGGCCGGGTTGCCCGTCGTCGAGCAGTACGGCTTGCCCAGACACTTCATCACACCCGCCACGAACTCGGAGAGTGCGTTACCGATGCCAACACCCTGGAAGTCGGGCAGGCATACGGTCCGGTGCTCACGCCAGAACGACTTGCGGTGCGGTGTGTGGATCGCGCTGGCGAACGCGACCGGACGCCCACGCCAGAGGGCAATGAAGCACTTCGCGGTCTTGTTCAGGGATATGTCTAGATAGTGATGGTGCTTGAAGAGGTTCCACGCCTCCGCCTCAACCCGCGCGACTTCCAACTCAATCGGCGGGCGACATCGAAGTAACCTCCAGGTGAAGTTTCCCGCTGGCATCTCCACGATCCAGTCTGGGCACAGCCAGTCCTCCACATCCGCGTGGCAGGTTACCGCGACGAACTTCCGATCCGGCTGCCGACGCACCGCCTTCGCCACCGCCGCTGAACCGATCTGGGCAACAGTGCGGTCCACGACACTTGTGAATTCGTCGAGCACGATCAACTCGCGGGGATCGACCAGCGCCCGCGCCAACGTCGCCCGGAACTGCTCGCCGTTAGACAGGCACCGGAACGGCCGCAACCATGCCGGTGGCGGACTGAACCCAACACTCGACAACGCGGCCGTCACATCCTTGATCGACAACTCCGCCGGAAATCCGTCCACTACGGCTCGATCCGCCGGCCAATCATAACCGCCAACCAGGTGCTCGCCGAACGCTGAGCGAGCCAGTGTGCTCTTACCGCTTCCGCTGGGACCGACGATTAGCCCGATCTGCCAGGGCTTCTCTTCGAGTGGAAGGTTCACCGACCAGGTTCGTTCGCTTCGTTCGGTCGGGGGAACATCGAATAGGCCCGAGAGTTGAAGAACGCGAGCGGTCTTCACGACCGGAGTCGAGACGGACAGGTTGACGACGGGCATGGGTTCCACCTTAGCTGATGAGTGAGCGGCAGTTGAGACCTTCGGCAGTGAGCTTCTCCAACCACGCGGCTTGCTCCTGCTCGGTGTCGAACTCGACGAGGATCTGGTACTTCTCCGGGATCACGTCTGTTCCACCCGGCTCGTCTGTCTCGGGTGATTCGCCCAACCCGTGCTGGTGGGCCAGGCTGTCGAGCAACTCCGCCACCGCCGAATTGTCGGTGCTGACCTCCGCCAGGAGCGCGTCGAGTTTGTCGGTGTCCGCCCCGGCCATCGCACCGAGCGGGTCGAACGTGGCGAGCAGCTTCTTCGCCTCGGCTTCGTCCAGGTCGGTGACCAGCACCGGCACGAGCCGGTCGCCCATCGTTTCCAGGCGAAGGTGCCCGTCGATGGCTTCGAGGGAGCCGTCGGATAGTTCGCGGGTCAGCACCGCACCGGCAAAACCCAGTTCCGCGAGCAGGCCGCGAAGAGCGTCCGCTTGTTCCTTTGGGTGCGTTCGCCAGTTGAAAGCACTGGGCCGGATGGTGTTCGCCGGCACCCTGCGGAAGTCCTTCACACGGTCGCGGATGTTCATGTCTGGCCCCTGCTCAATCCCGAGAACTCTGCGCGGTTGAGATTACCCGAACGACACGCTCGAACTCTGCAACCGCGAAGCGAACGGTTTTCAGGTCACGTGTCGCGTGCGCGTTGACCACCACATCAGCGGCGGATTGAATGGCCGGGTGTCGCCCGTCAACACCCAACTCGCCGACCAACCCATCCGCCTCGTGCATGAGGGCAAGCGCAGTCGGAGTGTGCCACGGTTCCAATCCCGTCAACGGAGTCGTGTTGAGTTCGCGTGTGGTTTCCACGACCGGGACCGTGACAGGATCGCTGGTCGGTCGGTCCACCAGCGCGGGTGGATCATCCAGGAAGTCCAGGTTCGGAAGCGTATTCATCACTCAGTCCCCGTTGCACGCATGCACGCGAGTACCTAAGTCGTTGCCCTGTATGGCCTGCGGTGCGTGCAA
>JAKEEV010000107.1 GCA_022616395.1 Planctomycetia bacterium
GACCGTGCGCTGAAACAGAGCCGCGCTCCCGGCGGGAGTCGGGCAACTGGTCGGTTTCTTTCCCGGAGGAACCAGTTGAAGCACGAACGTCCGCTCCTCGCCCGCCTTGAGCGTGACTTCACCGACCGCGCTGGCTCCTTCGATTCGCATCTCGACTGGCGAAGTGAGTACCAGAGTCAGGTCTGGGCCTTCAAAGCGAATACCGCAATCGTCGCTGTGAGTGGTATGCGATGCACGCGCGTAATCGAACGCCGGTCGGCACTCCACGCGAACCGGCAGCTCGCCGGTAACGGCGTGAACTCTGCGAATGATCTGGTGTTCGCACTCATCTCCCGGTTGAGGCACTGGCATGAAGTCGATGAGTTCGAGAATGCCGTCCGGGTGCAGGAATCGCGTGACGAGGACGTTTGTGTCTGGCCAGTAGAACTGTTTGTGCCGCGCGCCTTCGATCAGCGGAGCGATTTGAAACCGCCCGCCCTTGGTGTCATCCAAAATCGCGCCGAAGACGCTCGGCGAGTCGAATCGTGGAAGGCAGAGCCAGTCAATCGACCCATTCAGGCCGACCAGAGCCGCCGTGCGCAGGTTCCCGATGATGCCATAGTTCTCGATTGGCTGATAGGGCATGCGTTCCTCTTGCTTTTTCTCGCGGGGGCGACGAATCTATCCCCTCATCCTAATAGAGTTTCAGTTGGATTGGTGCGGAACTGGTGTTTGGTCCGAAAGACAGCTAAGACACGGACCAAACACCAGACACACCAATCCAACTGAAACGGGTAACCTCTCTCGAACGAACTTGCTCCACTCGTCGCGAGTACATTCATGTCGTCCGAAAACGCACCCAATGGCGCAGCGCCGGAAACGCCACCACACCAGCCGTTCATTCCTCCGCACGAATCGCCGAAGGAGTTCACGCTCCCCGCGGTGCTGGCCGGGGCGGTTCTGGGCATCATCTTCGGTGCTTCGTCGCTGTATCTGGTGCTGAAGGTCGGGTTGACGGTCTCCGCGTCAGTGCCCATCGCGGTGCTGTCGATCACGCTCTTCCGCGCGTTCTCCAGGGCGTTCAAGGTCCGCAAGGCGACCATTCTCGAAAACAACATCGTCCAGACGACCGGTAGCGCGGGCGAATCCATCGCGTTTGGAGTCGGGGTCACGATGCCCGCTCTGCTCTTGCTCGGCTTCGAGATGGAGCCGGTTCGCGTGATGACGGTCTCGGTTCTCGGCGCGATTCTCGGCATCCTCATGATGATCCCGCTTCGACGAGCGTTCATCGTCAAGCAGCACGGCAAGCTCCCATATCCCGAAGGAACCGCGTGCGCGGAGGTGCTGGTCGCCGGCGAGAAGGGAGGCGCGACCGCGAAGATGGTGTTCATCGGCTTCGGAATCGCGCTGGTTCACAAGTTCCTGACCGCGGGGAGTAAGTTGTGGGCGAGCGATCCATCCACCAAGCTCTACACCACCGACCCAGCCACCGGCGCGAAGTCCGGCTTGAAGGGCGGGCAACTCAGCGGCGAACTCTCACCGGAATTGCTCGGCGTGGGGTTCCTCATCGGTCCGCGCATCGCCTGCCTGATGATGGCCGGCGCGGTGATGTCGTACTTCGTGCTGGGGCCGTTCATCGCGAGCTTCGGCGAGAAGTTGAACGAACCGGTCGCGCCTGCTCAGTGGAACCCGGACAAGCCGAAGGACGAGAAGAACCCCGGCCTTGTGCGGAACATGGGACCGGGCGAAATCCAGGTGAATTACCTGCGCTATATCGGGGCCGGCGCGGTCGCGGCCGGCGGCATCATCAGCATGTGCCGCGCGCTGCCGCTCATCATCGGATCGATCAGCGCGGGCCTGCGCGATCTCCGCGCAACGCGAGCCGCGGCGAACGCGGGAACGACAGTCGCAATCCCTCGCACCGAACGCGACATGCCGATGACGGTGGTGCTCTACGGCAGCCTGGGGTTGGTACTCGTGATGGCACTGGTTCCTCAACTCGGCCTCGGGCTGAGTTTCCAGGGGTTGGTCGGCGCGGTCATGATCCTGCTGTTCGGATTCCTCTTCGTCACCGTTTCCAGTCGATTGACGGGCGAGGTCGGCAGTTCGTCGAACCCGATTTCGGGAATGACCATCGCCACGCTGCTTCTTGTGTGTTTGATCTTCCTGATTCTGGGCCGCACCGGACCGGCCGCGATGTTCACAGCGCTCACCATCGCCTCGGTCGTGTGCATCGCATCGAGCAACGGAGGAACGACATCGCAAGACCTCAAGACCGGCTATCTGGTCGGTGCAACACCGGCGAAACAGCAGTGGGGCATCCTCATCGGCGCGGTCACGAGCGCGCTGGTGATTGGGGTCACCATGCTGCTCTTGAACAAGGCCGCGGTTCACTACACGAAACAAGGGTTCGTGAATGATGTGGTGCTGACCGTTCCCGAAGGCGCGCCGACCGAGCAACCGGGCCGACCCTACGACACCGGCGAACTGGCCGACACGAAGGAATATCATGTCGTCCACGTGCGGGCGGGCGAACACGAGCGGCTCAAGCCCGGCCGCTATCTGGTGGACGAAGCGGGCAAGCCGGTCTACCGCACCGATGTGCCGATCTCACGCGAAGCGAAGAAGATGGACAACGGCGAGGACGCGCCGAAGGAATTCACCGCTCCGCAACCGGGTCTGTTCGCCAACATCATCAAGGGCATTCTCGGCGGCACACTGGAATGGACGCTTGTCATCGCGGGCGTGCTCATTGCTGTCACGCTGGAACTGTGCGGTGTATCCGCGCTGCCGGTCGCGGTGGGCATGTACCTGTCGCTCTCGTCCACCATGCCCATCTTCATCGGCGGAATGATTCGGTTGGTCGCGGAGAAGATTCGCGGAAAACCGAAGTCGGAAGCGGAATCGGAAACCAGCCCCGGCGTGCTGCTGGCGAGCGGGTTCATCGCGGGAGGAACGCTCTGTGGACTTATCATCGCGTTCTTCGCGTTCGTGCCGGAACTTCAACAGGCGATCAACCTGGGGTTCCACTTCTTCGCCGAGACAAACGCGGAAACCGGCAAGGACGAATGGGCGCCGGATGAAGTCGGCTGGGCGAAGGTGCTCTCCGTGGTGATGTTCGGGCTACTCGGAGCATTCCTGTTCTGGGTTGGCTCGCGGAAAGAGAAGAATGAAACCGCACGATAAACGCAGAAAAGACACGATCAAAACAGAAGAGTTGTGTTTTAACTCATCCTTCTGTTTTTCATCGTGTCTTTTCTGCGTTTATCGTGCGCCTTGTCGGCTGCTGCTCATCTTCGGCCAGGAGGATTGCCTGCTCCGGGCTTGGTCATCACTTCCGCTGCCCGGCGCTGGAACTTCTGCATCTGCTCGCGAAGGCCCGCGTCTCCACGCTGCAGGATTTCCAGTTCGTGCTGAATCTCGGCGCTGAGGCGCTTCAGTTCGGTTTCCTGACGCGCGATCATCGCCCGTTCGCGTGCCATCGCGACTTCCATGTCGCGCATTTGCTTTTCGAGCGCCTCTTCGTCCTCGCGAAGTTGCCTGCGCTCATCTTCGAGCTTCTTCTTGTCCTGCGTCAGCTTGGCGCTTTCCTTCTCCAGTTCATCGGCCCAGTCTTCCAGTTCGGTGCGGGTCTTGGGAACCGGAGGAGGAGGAACCAGTTCGCCCTTGGCGATTTGCTCCTCGATGGCACCCAAGTGAGTGCTCAAGTCATCAATCTGCGAGTCCTTCTCGGCCAGAATCTTCTCGAACTCCTTCTCCTTGGTCACCAGTTGCTGTTCGGTCTCGCTGGCTTCCTGAAGAAGTTGTTTCATCTCTTCAAGCAACGAGCGGAGTTCTTTAATTTCGCCCTTGAGGCGCTGATTCTCGGCGTGTGGCGAGTCATCGTACTGCCGACCGTTTTGTTGCAGTTCGGCAAGCTGACTCAAAGCTCCGGCAATCGCGCTGGCGGGGTCCGAGTACGCGCGGTTATTCGAGGGGTGAGGCGGTGGCGTTTGGCGATTAACTGGCGCGCGTTGAGTGGGAGGAGCAGCCGGAGCGGCCGGGCGCGCTGGCGGCACCGGGAGCGGCCCGGACTTGCCGGGCATGCGCAGCCGGGCCAGAAGGTCGGGGCTACTGGCTGGCGCGGGGACTGGAGTTGGAGTCGCGGTTACCGCCGCGATGGGCACGGCCAGAGGAACGGTCACATCCAGATCTTCCTCGCCATTGGGAGCAGCGGAGGCAAGCGGTGGGGGTGTGGAGGCCAGTAACCGGCGGCGAAGCTCGGCGGCCGAAAGCGAGGAAGAAGGCTGGGCGGGCGGTGTGTTTTGATTAGCCATGTCGCACGGCTCTCTATGTTCGAGCGGATTGGTGCGCCTGTTTGATTGTCGGATGGGGTTGGATTTTTGATCCTCAACCATCCTCCGGGTCTTTCCTGCCTTTCGGCCAACCCAGACACACGCCTCCGCGGACACACGACCAGGGAGAGCGAACATCCCGTTGGGCGAACGGGCCGGCGAGCCCGGCGGAAGTCCAACGCGCGCCGGGCAAAACCAAATCGTGCGATCCCGGCGGAACAATCCTTTTATCCGGCCTCAAAGACTAGGTTGCGGAACGAGCAAGTCAAATCAAAATTGCCTGGCCGATTGTGTCGATTTCAACGGCCAAACGGCCATTAACCCGTAATCTCGCGACGAGTTCGGCTGAACCCGCCAACGGATTTCCAGGGGGAGTGTTAAGCCGGTTAGACTAGCCCAAATGGCGGCTGATTCACGCCGCCGTGGGCAACCCCAACCCATGCGGGTTCCACACTTTCGGCGACTTTGGTAGTGTCTGAGTTTGGCTTTTTGTAGCCGGCCTCTGTGAGGCCGGTCCGGGGTCGCAGACCCCGGCTACAGCAAACTGCGACACTACGGCGACTTTTCGTGTGGCGAAATCGCCGTGAATTGTCATACAATCGGGGTTAAGTGCGTACTCGTCTGGCTCTCCACCTGCTTCCGCTGGAAAGCCACCATGTAGGAGCGACTGGGCAATGAAATTCCTCACACGGTTGCCGGTACTGTTGGGGGTGCTCGCCACCTTCGCCGCTGTTGGCTCCAACCTCTTCGGAGTCGTCCCTCCGGGTTCCGGCCTTCCCGGAGCGAAGCCGACTGGTCCCACTCCGGATGGCGGAAAGGTCATCGACGAACTGGCGGTGACCAAGTTCAGCAAGATGCCCGTGCTGACCTACCAGCCCAAGGACAGCGAGTTGCTGTTCGCCTGGCAGATTCAGCCCACGGTCGCCGCGGCTCCGGCCCGTCCGCGAGACGTGCTGGTTCTCGTGGACACCTCCGCCAGTCAAGCTGGCCGACCGCTCCAACAGGCCAAGAACATCGTCACGGCACTGGCCAACAACTTGACCACCGACGACCGAATCAGCGTCTGGTCGGTCAGTACGCCCGCCGCGACCCGAACACTCTCGAAAGACTTCCAGCCCGCGGACTCCGACGCAACTCGGAGCGCTGCCGCGTCACTGACCGAAGTCGAATACGGCTCCGGAGCAACGGACCTCAAGAACGCCCTTGAGAAGTCCCTGGCGACACTCGCACCCAACCGCGGCCGGCACCAGATCGTGCTGTTCCTCGGAGACGGCGAGAGCGCGTTCAACCCGATCACCGAAGCCGACCGGCTTGCGATTGGCGGCCGAATGGACTTGAGCGACATTTACTTCTTCGCTGTGCCGCTGGGCGTGAAAGTCAACGCTCACAACCTCCACGGTCTGGCTGTCCTGACGGGCGGTTCCGTGGTGCGAGTGCAGGAAGACTTGGGTGTCCCAACCAAATTGGCCGAGTTCACCACGCGACTCAAGGCCGCTTTCGATGTGCCCGTGGTCAAGCCGGAGAAGTGGAAGTTCGGCGCTGAGGTGGGCGAATCGTACCCAACCAAGCTCCCGCCGCTTCGCACCGACAAGCCGACGCTTGTGATGGGCAAACTCGCCAAGCCGACCGCGACCGCGGTCACTCTCACCGTCAACGGGTTGCTCAACGGCAAGGCGGTCGATCTGAACTTCAGTCAGCCGCTCCCGGCTCCGCAGGTCGATCACTTCTTCCTGAACTTGATGCTCGATCAGTGGCGCAGTGCCCCGCACAAGGACGCCCCGGCGATGTTGCAGTCGGATCGGGCGCTTGCTCTGGCCAGCACGCAGGTGAGGCTCTATCGCGAGGAGTTCCTCACGCAAGCTGTGTGGGCGATTACCGCCAACCAACTCGACGAGGCCGAGAAGCTCTACAACGCGGCCCTTCGGGTGGACCCGACCGACAAGGAAGCCATCGGCGGCGTGCATCTTGTTGCCCAGATGAAGGCGGGACGAGTCACGAAGGGCGACCTGCACAAGAAAGTCATGGCCAAGACGGGTGCCCTGGAAGTGAAAGACGACCAGATTCGCGCGGTCATTCAGGATCCAACTCTGGTTGCCGCCCAGCCGCCCGTTGTGAATCAACCGCCCGGAGCGACCGACCTCATCAAGGAAGCCGCGGCCCGACGCGCGATCGAAGAACAGCGGTACAAGGTGCTGGTTGACGCGACCATTCGCCGCGCTCGCACACTTCTGCGGACCGACCCGGATGCCGCCTACCAGGACTTGAAGCGTCAGCGCGACGAGATTCTGATTTACGACGGGATCGGGGAGGAAGCCCGGCGTCAGATGGTGTCCGATCTCGAAGCGGTCATGCGCGAAGTGTTCGTCAAGGGCGCGGAGGTCAAGCGCCAGGCGGACGCGGAACGGCAAGCCATTGCTCGCACCCGGTTCCGCCTTGGCGAGTTTGAAAAACAGCTCGACCAGACCCTCCGCGACCAGGACCGGATCAGCATGTTCCGCCAACTGATGCAACAGGCCCGGTATGAACTGGCCTATCAGGAAGCGCAATTGATGATTCAGGAGAAGGTGGTCAAGGGGCTGCCGGTGCCAGTGACAACCACCGCCAGCTACATCATCGGTCAGCAAGCGACCCAACTGCGCGAGTGGAAGGAACTGGTTCGCATCCGCGAGGATCGCTTCCTGCTGGCCATGATGCAGAGCGAGAAGTCGCACATTCCGTATCCCGATGAACCGCCCGTTCACTTCCCGCCGGCTGCGGTGTGGCGTGAACTGACGGGCTTGCGTCGAGAAGCGTATCTGCACTCGAACCTCGGCCCCAACCCGACCGAGGGCCAGAAGCGCCTCAAGAGCATCATCGAGGACGTGGAGGCCGATCTGGGTGACAAGAACATTAACGAGACGCCGCTCTTCGAGATCCTTCAGTTCCTCTCGAAGAAGCACAACATCTCCTTCGTGGTGATGGAGGAATACTTCAAGGCCGAGGGCGAGCCGAACATCCGCGAGGCCAAGCCCAAGATCGCCGCGACTCAACTTCGCGGGCTGAAGTTGGGTAACTTCCTGGACATCGTGCTGTTGTCGGTGAACGCGACGTTCATCGTCCGCCCGGACTACATCGAGATCACCACGTTCAACCGCCGACTCGAAGAGAAGGTGACGCGTGTCTTCCCGGTGGCCGACCTGGCGATTCCGATCCCCAGTTCGGTGAACCAGTCGACGCTGTTCCAGAACCTGTTCTTCCAGAACCAGACGCTGGCCATCTTCGGTCAGGCGAGTCTCTTCGGCGGCGGCTTGCAGAACCTGGGCGGCAACTTCGGCAACCCGTTCGGCAACCAGGGGAACCCGCTCAACCAGCAGGGGAACCAGGGTCCGTTCGGCAACGGGGCGAACATGCTCGGCCAGAACCAGGGGAACCAGGGGTTCCAGGGCGGTTTGATTGGCGTCGGGGGTGGGAACCTCGGTCAGTTCGGTAACCTTGGCGGTCAGTTCGGTCTCCAGGGTGGCGATCAGAGTCAGTTGCTCATGCAACTGATCTTCGAGACCGTTGCTCGCGGGGAGTGGGCGAACCTGCCTGGAGTCAGTCCCGCTCCGGGTATGGGAATGGATGAAGCTCCGATCGTTCCTCAAAACCAGTTGAACTCGCTGGGTTACTATCCGCCGGCCCGCGCACTGATTATTCGCGGAAGCACGCGGTATCACTCCGCGGCCACGATCAAGTTGACGAAGAACGAGGGGAACGCGCAGGCGCCGGTGAACCCGCGTCCGGGCGTTGTGGTCATCGGGCCGGGTGGGAACACCGCGCCTCCGCCGAAGGATCCGGCCAACCCGCCGAAGAACCCCGTGATCGCCCCGCCGGGCGGTGGCGCGGTCGTGGCGGCTCAGCCTGTTGGCCTGGTCAACCCGAAGATCGACCCGGTTGCCGAACGCAAGAAGCTCGGCAACGACCCGAAGACGATGTGGAACGCGGCCATTGCCCGCACCGTGACCGATCCGGGTCTGATCGTGGCGTGTGCCGAGTTCCTGATGGAGTTCGATGAGTTCGGTCATGCCGCGGAAGTGCTCAAGGGGAATCTCCGCAAGGGTCTGGCAACCGACGAGTGGGCGCACGACGCGCTGGCGGTCGCTCTGGAAGCCGCGGGCGGCAACCCGATCGAAGTCGAGCGAGCTTTCGTGTCCGCTATCGACCTCGATCCAACCAGCGCGAAGGCTTACCTGAAGGCCGCGAAGGCCGAGGCCAACCTGAAGAACCACAACCAGGCGGTTGTGTTCTGCCAGCGTGCGGCCAAGTTCAGCCCGGATGATCCGCTTCCTTACGCCAACGCGATGGCGTTCGCCGAGTTCGCCACCGACGTGAAGAGCGACGCGGTGCTGTGGGCCGCGGATAACCTGCTCAAACGCGACTGGAACACCAGCGACGGCGTTGACTACCACAAACAGGTGGGTGAACGCTTGCCGAAGCTGGAGACGAAGTTGAAAGCCGCCGGCCAGAAGACCGATGATCTGGCCAAGGCCATCACCTTGCAGAACCAGCGCGATCTGGTGATCGAACTGCTCTGGCAGGGGAACGCCGACCTCGACTTGATCGTTGCGGAACCGGTTGGCTCGGTCTGTTCGCCGACCTACAACCGAACGACCGGCGGCGGCCTCCTGAAGGCCGACATCTTGGAGCAACTCAACGACCGCTCCGAGGTGTATACCGCCGCAAGCGCCTTCAGCGGCACCTACAAGGTGTCGGTGAAGCAAGCGTTCGGCCGGCCGATTGGCGGTAACGCCCGGATCAAGATCACCAAGTTCAAGGGCACCGCGAAGGAAGCGGTGGACTTCCTCGAAGTGCCTCTCAACGGCGCACCGATTGAAGTCAAACTCGAAGC
>JAKEEV010000839.1 GCA_022616395.1 Planctomycetia bacterium
GTGGAAGTGATAAGCCCGACCGACAAGGCGTTCGACGTGATCGACAAGGTGCGGGAATACTTCGCGGGTGGCGTGCAGCAGGTGTGGCACATCTACTCGAACGTGGAGTTGGTCTTTGTCTTCACTTCGCCGACTCAAGTGCGCGTCCTGACGCGCGCAGATGAGTTGACCGGCGATCCAGTCGTGCCGGGTTTCCGAATGGCGCTCGCTGATCTCTTCCCGCTCACGGAACCTGCTCCATGACCCTCGATGAGTTTTGGGAACACATCCACAAAAGCAAGCGCAAAGACCCCGATGCGCACGCGGATAACTTGTCAAAGCGGCTCGCCAAACTCAAGCCGGCCGACATCCTTGACTTCAATCACTGGTGGCAGGTTCTGAAGTCTGAAGCGTACAACTGGCATCTGTGGGGTGCCGCGTACCTGATTAACGGAGGATGTTCGGACGACGGGTTCATCGACTTCCGATCCTGGCTTATCCTCCAAGATCGCGACATCTTCCAGGCCGCGGTGAGCAATCCTGACACGCTCGCCGATGTGGTCAACCCGAAGATGGAGGAGCGCATCAGGTGCGAGTGCTATCCCGCGATGGATGCCTGGTTCAAAGCGACCGGAACGAGCCAGGATCAGGCTGGCTTCGCGGCGTGGCATGATGCCGGGCAAGCCCGACATCCGGGACGAGTGCCCGAACATGACATGGGAGAAGACTGGGACTTCGACAACGACGAGGAGACTCGCAAGCGTCTCCCGCGCCTGGCGAAACTGTATCTCGACCGTTCGTGAAAGGAACGCCCATGACCCTCGATCAGTTCTGGGACCACATTCGACTTAGCAAGCGAAAAGATCCCGATGAGCACGGGGAACGGTTGAAGGCGAGACTTACCAAACTGAAGCCGGAGGAGATCATCGACTTCATTCACTGGTGGGACACGATGATCCGCGAGGCGTACGACTGGAACTTGTGGGGTGCTGCGTATCTGATTAACGGCGGCTGCTCGGATGATGGCTTCCACTACTTCTGTAGCTGGCTGGTCATGCAGGGTCGTGACGTATTCCAGGCCGCGTTAACGAACCCGGACAGCCTCGCGGACCTGGTTGACTCGGACGGCAACGAAGTGGAATGGTACGGGTCTCCGGGCGTCGACGCGTGGTTCGCTGTGA
>JAKEEV010000840.1 GCA_022616395.1 Planctomycetia bacterium
GACGGTCGCGGCTCTGATTCTGCGCTCCCTGACGGTCGCGGCTCTGATTCTGCGCTCCCTGACGGTCGCGGCTCTGATAAGCGACCGACGAACCAACCGCTTAGACCGGCTGCCCCGAACACAGTAACAGTGTTCGACGCTGGATTGACGCTCGCCCCGCGTGCGGGGAGAATCGTCTCACCGGAATCCCGCGCGGAGTGAGATCGTTTTCGATGTCTGTTTCTGCTCCGAGTGTTGAAGCACCAGTCGCGGCCCGCATTCCGGGGCTGGCGTTCGCGTGTGGCTTTGTGGGACTGGCGGTTGGGGCCGCGGTACTCTCTGGTGTGTTGCCGATTCAGTTCGCCATCGCGACAGTGTTTCTCTTCGCTGGTCCGCATAACTGGTTTGAAGCACGCTATGCGCTCGGTCGATTGCCCGCCCGAACTGGCAAGCTCTGGGGCTTCTTCCTTCTGTCGGCCGTCGGGATTGTTGGCCTCACGATTGCTTACGCCGCGATCCCGCCGCTGTTGGCTGTTGTTAGCGACCCCGCGCTCATGTACGCGGCGTGGAGTACCGTGTTTCTCTTCTGGATCGCGGTACTGATCTGGATGCGGTCGAGAACCAATCCGAGATTCGATGGAGGTTGGGTCTGGCCGCTTGCGTGTCTCATCTGCGCGGGCGTGTGGCTGAACCCGATGGTGCTGCCTGTTGCGCTTGTTTATCTTCATCCTCTCATGGCGCTCTGGTTGCTCGACCGCGAACTGGCTCGCTCACGCCCGGCCTGGCGGCGCGCGTATTGGTGTGCGCTCGCGTGTATTCCGCTGTTGCTTGGTCTGCTCTGGTGGCAACTTCGCGACGCGCCTCCTCTGACTGGCACCGACTCGTTCACGCTCGCGTTCTCGCCCGAATTGACTTCCAAATCCGCCGACACGCTTGCCGACCACTCCGGAGCGTGGTTCCTCACGGGTGTCTCAACACACTTCCTGGTCGCGGCTCACACGTTTTTGGAAATGGTTCATTACGGCGTGTGGGTGGTGCTCATTCCGCTCATCGGAATGCGCTCGTGGCCGTGGGAACTCAAGACGATCCCCGCGGCCCGGAGAAACCGTGCATGGGCACGCGGAGTTTCAGCGCTCCTGATCTTCGGCGCGTTGATCGTTGGGGTGTTGTGGGTCTGTTTCGGACTGGATTACGCAACCACCAGACACGTCTACTTCACCGTCGCGATGCTCCATGTGCTCGCGGAAGTGCCGTTCTTGCTGCGCATGGTGTAGCGCACGACACCCACCGCCCTTGCGGGCGGGGTTCGCCTACGCCAGCGTCCCAACGACTTCCTTCACGCTGTTCGCGCCGAGTGTCTTCAGAGCGCTGGGAAGCTCCTTCACGATGCGAACGCTTGCGGTTGGGTCGTAGAAGTTCACAGTGCCGAGTTGCACCGCGCTTGCACCGGCAACAAGAAACTCCATCACATCATCGAGCGACGCGATTCCGCCGATCCCAATGACCGGAAGTGCCTTCAACTTTGCAATTCGCCATACGCAGCGCAGAGCCAGCGGTTTGATCGCCGGACCACTTAATCCGCCCGTCACGTTCCCAAGAATTGGCTTTCCGCGCTTCCAATCGACCGCCATGCCCACGAAGGTGTTCACCGCGCTGACCGCGTCCGCGCCTCCATCGGCGGAAGCCTTCGCGATGAGCGTGATGTCGGTCACGTTCGGCGTCAGCTTTGCGATTAGCGGAATGTCGGGGCACACGTCTCGACATCGGCGCACGATGCGCTTCGTTAATTCTGGGTCGGTCGCGAAATCCAGCCCGCCGGACACATTCGGACACGACAGGTTCAGTTCTAACCCGGCCAAACCCTGCCCACTTTCGTGAACTCGCTTCGCCATCGCGACGAATTCATCTTCGCTTTTGCCCGCGATGTTGCCAATCACGACCGTCGGCAGCGTGCGAAGGTAAGGAAGATGATGCGTGAAGAAGTGTTCCAGCCCGTCATTATCGAGGCCGATGGCGTTGAGCATTCCGGAAGCAGTCTCGACGGTGCGCGGAGGAGTGTTGCCGGCTCGCGGGGCTTGCGTGACGGTTTTGGGAATGACTCCTCCGAGCTGGGAGAAGTCCACGAAGTCCACCATCTCCTTCGCGTAGCCGAACGTGCCCGATGCCACCAGCACGGGGTTGCGAAGAGCAAGCCGACCGAGCGAAACGGACAGATCAGGCATGAGGAATTCTCATTGTTCGCGTTTTCAGCAGTTTATCAGAGTCTCGCCGGTCCCTTGGCAGCCGGTTTGGGGTTTTATCGGATAGGACGCAGGTTCGATCCAAACTCAACGAGGGAACAATGACTCGCAAGTTGCTCGCCACGCTGTTCTTCACTCTCGGCTGCACAGGCATGCTTTACGCCACCGCGGAGCCTGTGGAAGAAGCACCCCCTCCGCGCCCTGTTGGTGAAGACAAGAAGCCCGGCAAGGGCGGCTTCGATAAGGGCAAGTTTGGCAAGTTCGACCCTGAAAAGTTCAAAGACTTCAAGGGTAAGTTCGATCCCGAAAAGTTCAAAGACTTCAAGGGTAAGGGCGGATTCCCCGGTGGCGGTAAGGGTAAAGGCGGATTCCCATTCCCCGGTGGGAAGGGCAAAGGCGGATTCAAAGGGAAGGGGAAAGGCGAGTTCCCATTCCCCGGCGGTAAGGGCGGATTCCCGTTCCCTGGTGGCAAGGGCAAGGGCGAGTTCCCCGGCAAGGGCGGACCCGACAAGGGCAAGAAGAAGGATGGGGAGTGATCAGTAATCGAGTCATCAGTTATCAGTCATCAGTTATCAGTCATCAGTCGTTAGCACTCGGAGGGCAGAGAACAGGCGACTCACTGATGACTGATAACTGATGACTGTTCACTGACTACTGATTACTGTTTACTGCGCGATAAGAGGTCGGGTCCGGCACACCGGCTTCGGCGAATCCTTTCTTCCGCAACAAGCACGAATCGCACCGACCACAAGCGCGGCCGGTCGCATCCGGGTCGTAGCAACTCAGTGTGATCGAGTAATCCACACCGAGTTTCACCCCTTCGCGAATGATCTCCGCCTTCGTGAGCTTCAAGAGCGGCGAGTGGACGCGGAACTTCCCCGCGCCTTCGGTGCCCGCCTTCGTCGCGAGGTTCGCGAGTTGCTCGAAGGCGCTCAAGAACTCCGGTCGGCAATCGGGGTAGCCGGAGTAATCCAGAACATTCGCCCCGATGAAGATGTCGAACGCGCCGACTACTTCCGCATAGCCCAGAGCCAGACCCAGAAGGATCGTGTTGCGTGCCGGGACATAGGTAATCGGTACGCCGTGGCTCATGTCGGCCGAAGTGCGATCCTTCGGCACCGCGATCTCCGCCGTGAGTGCTGAACCGCCGATCTGCCGAAGATCAAGCTCCACCACGCGATGCTCGATTGCTCCGAGCGCCTTCGCGATGTCCGCGGCGCGCTCCAACTCCACGCGATGCCGCTGACCGTAATCAACCGACAGCGCGTAACACTCGAAGCCCTCGCGCTTCGCCACCGCGAGCGCCGTGGTGCTGTCCAGACCTCCACTGAGAAGAACGACTGCTTTTGACATGACGCGCTCGCCTCCGGCTCGTGGCGAAACGATCAAGTGAAGTTTCAACCGCTCCCTTGCGGTCGCGGCTCGTTACTTCGCCGGGACTTCCAGCGGTTGAACGAGCCGCGACCGCAAGGGAGCGGTTGCTTCGGCACTGGAACCTCGCTCTCACTTCATCTATCAACATACAGAGACAGCCACCACGAGAGCGACAGCATGGAACCGACCGAAACGCCAGCCTCCGACCAGTTGGAGACCTTTCCGAATCCGCGACCGGGGCGCGAGTTCACCATTGAAATCGTCTGTCCGGAGTTCACAAGCGTCTGCCCGAAGACCGGTCAGCCTGACTTCGGCACAATCACATTCACTTACACGCCGGGCGAATCGTGCGTCGAACTGAAGTCGCTGAAACTCTACCTTCAGCGCTACCGCAACAAGGGGATCTTCTACGAACAGGTGACCAACCAGTTGCTCGACGACTTCGTCTCCGCGTGCAAGCCGCTGAGGTGCAAGGTGGTGTCGAACTGGACCGCTCGCGGAGGCATCACGACGAGCGTGACGTGTAGTTATGAGGCGAAGAATTAGCCGCACGATCAACGCAGAAAACGCACGAGCCAGAAAAGACACAATGGCCACAAAAAAGCACAAAAGGCACAAAAGAAGACAGAAGACAAAGACAGAAGATTGAGTTCAGATCATCTGTGTCTTTGGTTTTCTTTTGTGCCTTTTGTGCTTTTTTGTGGCCATTCCCTCTTCTCTTCACTCGACGACGATGGCGTTTTCGAGCAGCGCATTGGGCAGGGCTTCGCGTGCGGCTTGTTGTGCGAGTTGCTTGACGTGATAACTTGATGTGTGTCCACGCAGGGTCACGAGTTCGCCGCTGATGGCGACTTCCACGACGAGGTTTTTCACCCGCCGGTTGGTGCGGGCAACCACTCGTTGCGTGACAATTTCAATTACGGATCGAGGCGCTGCGCTCATCGGACTCCAGTGCCGGTCGGCGTTGCTTACGAGTTGGGCATGAGTGCCCGGTTTGCGATCACATGACTTCCGACCATCTTACGAAAAGGCGGGAAGTGTGTATTCACGAATCCGCAAGTCTTGGCTACAGATGAACTCGATGCAAACTGTAGACCAAACCCCACGAGGCGCAACTGAACTGATCCCGATTCGCGGAAGTCGGCCTCTGTTCGCGGAGGAAGTGCGAACCAGACTCGACGCGGGGGCGCGCTGCGTGAGGTTCGAGTTCTGCATCTCGCTGCTTGTCATCACGTTCCGCAGACAGTCACCCGTTTACCTCACGAACTCCTGGCAAGAGCGCTACTTGCGTGGGCTTGGCTACAGCCTGCTGGCTCTGTTGCTTGGTCCGTGGGGAGTTCCGTGGGGCGTTTTGTGGACGTTGTGGGCCATCTGGGTGAATACTACCGGAGGCGCGGATTGTTCGGACGCGGTTCGTGTCTGGCTCGAGACAAGCCGCACAGATTCCCCAGCCGCGCAGGTCGCTTCCCAGGACAGGGAAGCCCCATCACCGTGACCGAATAGAATGCCCTTTGGAATTTGATTTTGTTGGAGTCAGAGCTTTAGCCGGTCTTCTGACTTTTCAGACCGCCTGAAGGCGGGACTCCAACAACAACCGAGCAGGTCGACAGAGCTTCAGGCGGAGGAGGGCGGCCCGTGGTACGTGTTCTGATTGTCGCTCTCGGTGTTCTGGTCGCTGTGGCTCTTGTTGTGCCGGAAGGCCGCGCATCGCTTCATCACGTTCAACAACCGGTGGCAATCCCGGTCGATGACAAGGGCACGCCGCAATCGCTCCCATTTGAGGAGTTCAAACGCAGGTTGTTGGTGTTACGGAACGCCAGCAATGTGAAAATGCCGTTCGAGGAAGAGGTCGTCAATTCCACAACGAAGAAGACCGA
Source organism: Planctomycetia bacterium (assembly GCA_022616395.1). Lineage (GTDB taxonomy): Bacteria > Planctomycetota > Planctomycetia > Gemmatales > Gemmataceae > Gemmata. The sequence continues at coordinate 5,471 of JAKEEV010000840.1, forward strand.
AATACAGAAGACCGAACGTGGGAAGGTGAAAGATCGTATCGACGCTGCCAAGAAGCGCATCAGCGAGGCCAAGAAAAAAGGCCAGAAACTCCCACAAATCGAAGTCGTGGCTCTGGCGGTCGATCAACTCTACGCAGGTCAACTGCTGGAAGCGGAGAGTACGCTCGCCAGTTATCGCAGGGGGTTCCTTCCAAACATCACGCTCGCCCACATCGTCGCGAGTCAGGCCCGCAAGCCCGAAGACTGGGAACGCGCGTCGATCTTCCTCGGTATCGCGAACGACGATGAGCCACCGTCAGCCGCAAGCCTCGGCCTGACGCAGCAACAACTCGACTGGCAAATCAAGTTAAACAAGGGACCGCTACTGGAACTCTTCAAATTGCGCTGGGAAGAAGCCAGGGGGCCGAAGAAATCGGTCGAGGACGAGTTGCCCGATGCGATCTTCGCCGTGAAATTCGTCAACGAAGCCGGAGCATACGAACCCGGCGTGCTGGCACCCGCAGAGAAAGCCAAACTTCCTCCTGATGCCATCGCCATCGTTCAGCAACTCGTGTTGTGGTTCCCCCACGATACGCGGCTCTACTGGTTACTCGGCGAACTCTACGCGGCCAACGGAGACTTCAAGGCGGCGAAAAAGATCATGGACGAATGCGTCGATTCGCTCGGCTTCAGCAACCGCAAAGTTCTGATGGAACACCGTCAGCCTGTGACGAAGGCCGCAGAGAAGGTCGTGACGCCCGAGGAGGAACCGCTCTTCACGGACAAGCCGACCGAGCAGCCGCATCTGGCGTTCACGATGGGCGCGGTGTGGGTCTATATCGGCGTGGTGGCCGCTCTCGCCACTCTTGTGTTCCTGCGGGCCATGTGGAAACGACGAAAAGGAACCGCTTAGAAAACAGTGATCAGTAATCAGTAATCAGTGATCGGTGTTCGCCACTCTTGCTGGAAACTGATGACTGATTACTGACGACTGATGACTGCCCTCTGTCTTCTGAAACTGCTCTCGCGTTCTCGTGGACAGATGAGTAGACTATTCGCATGTCTACACCATTCTACAAAAAGGCCCGGCGGCATCTTTCGAGCAACTGCTCGGTGATGAAGCAACTCATCGCCCGCGTCGGGCCTTGCACGCTTGAGCCAAACAACGATGACCCATTCACGCTGCTCGTGCGGTGCGTCATCTCACAGCAGATTTCCACGAAGGCCGCGGAGTCGATCTTCGCTCGGCTCGCGGAGTTAGTGAAAGGCCCTCCGGTGCCGTTGGAGAAGCTCGCGAAGCTCTCCGAAGCGAAGTTCAAGTCGTGCGGCATCTCTGGACCGAAACAACGCACGCTGCGCGCGGTCATCGAACACGTGAAGGCGAACCCCAAGCTCTTGCCGGGCATTCCCGACCTCGATGACGAATCCATCCGCGCGCAACTCACCGCGATCAAAGGAATCGGACCCTGGACCGCGGACATGTTCTTGATCTTTGGGCTTGGTCGGCCGGATGTGCTGGCAGTCGGGGACTACGGAGTCAAGGTCGCGGTGAAGAACCAGTTTGGGCTTCGGAAAATGCCCCATCCTGACAAGCTCACCAAAATCGGTGAGCCGTGGACGCCCTACAGCTCGATCGCGTGTTGGTACCTGTGGCGAAGTCTGGAAGCAAAGAAGGAAGACGCTTGAGGAAGTGTTCAGAGATCGGCTCCCTCAATGCAGATGTTGTTCGCAACTTACGCGCGCTCGAATTCCATACTCACTCGACCAAGCGGGCCGAAGTCGGCCGCGAGTCGGTCGCCGGGCTGAGCCAAGTAAATGTCGGTCGTCACTCCGGTCGTGATTCGATCTCCTCGGCTCAAGCGCCGACCGAACTTCGGCAACTCGTTGGCCAACCACGCCACCACATTCAGCGGGTTGCCCAATACGGCCGCTCCCGTACCGGTGAGCGTCTCCTCGCCGTTGATGGTGAGCGAAACCGGATGAGTGGCGAAGTCGAGATCCCTCCAGCCGGCATACGGCTCGCCCGCGATCCACGCTCCGTGAATGGCATTGTCCGCGAGCAACGATGGAGCGCCGACCACCTGCCAGTTGTGATACCGGTGATCGACAACCTCGATGGACGGCAGTGCGGAACCGATGAACTCCTTGATTGTCTCGGCGGTGTAAGTCGATCCCGCTGGAACGTCTCGTCCCATCTCGAATCCAAATTCCGCTTCGGTGCAGCGAACGGTGAAATCGGATGCTCGGAGTTTCGTTGAACTTTTGTGTGTGGAATGAGAGAGGAGAACGCCAAAGAACGGCCCGTCCACACCGAGCGCTTTCTGGGCCAGTTCGCTTGTGCAGGCAATCTTGTAGCCGACGGGGTGACCGCCAGTCCGGGCAAGGAGCTTCCGCACAAGTAACTCCTGGACCTGATACCCCTCGGCGAGCGTTCGAGGAACCACCTCCGTGGGCAGAGCCGCGACCCGACGCTGAGTTTGCCGGAGGTCGAAGAGATACTCGCACGCTGCTGTCACGCGATCCATACGCAACTCCACACAGTCAGAGATCAGAAGACAGGAATCAGGAGTCAGGAATCAGTTTCCAGGAAGAGTGGCGAACACCGATAACTGACTCCTGACTCCTGATTCCTGATCACTGTTCACTTGATTACTGATGACTGATTACTGCTGACGGACGACCGCCCACAGTACCCGGTGGTTTGTGTGGAGTCAAAGAGCAGACGGTAAAGAAGCCGCGTAGGAAGTCCCTCGGTCCGTCTGCTGGTTTGAAAAAAGTTTCCAATAGTGGCGGAGAACGCACAACTTCCCTGGTAAATCGCTTCCACTTCGGGCAAAAAAAGTCAGACCCGTTTGACCCCGCCAGGACACTTACTCTTCTGAGAGATCCTTCCACCGCGTCATTCCGTATGACCAACACACAAGCAGACGGAGTTCTGCAAGAACTTTGCAAACTCGTCGAGACCCAGACGCAGTTGACTGATGGGCAACTGCTGTCCCGCTTCTCCACGGACCGAGACGAGCAAGCGTTTGCCGCGCTGATTCAGAGGCACGGCGGGCTGGTCTATGGCGTCTGTCGGAACATTTTGCGCCACGAACAGGATACGGAAGACGCCTTCCAGGGCACATTTCTTGTTCTCGTGCGCCGGGCC
>JAKEEV010000841.1 GCA_022616395.1 Planctomycetia bacterium
CTTTCGCATCCTCGAACGCGAACCATTCTTCCGACGCATGGCCGTCCGCAACCCTGTGTTCATCGGCTCAACGATTCTGCGCCGAGAAGCGTTCGGCTCTGTGGGCGGCTTCGATCCGAAGTTGCGTGGAGCAGCAGACTGGGAATTGTGGTTGCGGATGGCTCATCGGTTCATGTGGGCATACATGAGCGAACCGCTCGCGACTTACTCGCGGCACCACGACAACATGTCCAGTAACCACGACACGATGATTGCCGAGTTCGTCCAGGCGCTCAGCAACGTGCTGACGAAGTGTGTTCTTTCATCAGCCGAGAAACGGTTCATCCGCGAGCAACTCCGTCTGCATCTCTTCAGCCACGCGTACCTCGCCTATGATCGCGGAGACATTGCGGAAGCACGCAGGCGATTCTGGCGAACGATTCGAGTCGGCGACCGCCGACCGATCACGCTCGCTCTTGCCATGCTCTGCCTGCTTCCCGGCTGGCTGGTTCGCCGAGTGCGCCGACTGAAGCAATCGGTCGCGCTCGGAGCAACCGCGTGATCTTGAATCGCGTGGATTGGTTTTCGTTTTTCGCTGGCCTCAGTTACCCGAACCCAGTGAAGGTGTCGCATTCTCAACGAGCCGCGACCGCAAGGGAGCGGGAAAACTCAACCGCTCCCTTGCGGTCGCGGCTCGTTTCAAACCGGACACTACCAGTGGGTTCGTGTAACAGAGGCCGGTCTTTCGGTTGAACCGGGGTCACAGACCCTGGCTACAGTCACCAATCGACGCGATTGCGTATGACTCCCAACGTGTGGATTGTGGTGGTGAACTTCAACGGTCTCGAAGACACGCGGAAGTGTCTCCACTCGCTTTCCGCTCTCTCAGCAACCGCGAATGTGGTTGTGGTGGATAACGCCTCGGAACTTGATCCGACCGCGACGCTCGCGAGTGAGTTTCCGCACGTTCACATTGTCCGCAATTCCGCGAACCTCGGCTGGTCGGGCGGAAACAATACCGGCATTCGCTTGGCGCTTTCGCGCGGAGCGGATTTCATCATCCTTCTGAACAATGACACCACCGTTGCTCCAAAATTGGTGTTGCGGTTGCTCGCTGCGAACGCGGCTCATCCGCGATTTGGTGTCATCGGCCCCATCATTCGCTTC
>JAKEEV010000842.1 GCA_022616395.1 Planctomycetia bacterium
GATTGCTGGGCACGCAGCTCCTTGAGTTGAGCTTCCAGTTTCGCGGCGCGCTCCGAGAGAGCCTCATACTCCTTGCGAAGTTCGGCCGCGGTCGCGGAGTCGGCCTTGCCGTTGGTCATCGACTCCGAAACGAAATCGCCCGTTCGAGACAGAAGATCGACTCCGTCCTGACTGAAGGTGATCGCGTCGTCTTTGATGTTACCGGCCCGGTCGTCCTTGATCGCCTGAGCCATTGCCATCGCTCCAAGCGGGAACAGGACAAGTAACGCCAACAGCGCGACTCCGGTGATGAAGATGGCAGTCAGAACTTCGAGCAGGGTAACTCCGGCTCGCCGGCGTGGCGAGGAGTTGTGTAGTGGTGCAATTCTCATGATGAATCTCCGATGGACCCGCGAAGATGTGGAACCGTTCAGATTGTCGCACTCCCCTTCCGTGTGGTCAACACATCCCACAAACGCAAGAAGCCCACCCGTTTCACGGGTGGGCTTCTCGATGGGGCCTGAACGAGCCGCGACCGCAAGGGAGCGGGGAAAGTTACACCGCTCCCTTGCGGTCGCGGCTCGTTGTGAACGCTGGCCGTTCGCCGGATTACTTCTTCTTGGCGATGACTTCCTGCCTCTTGGTCTTGGCCTTCGGAGAGCCGGCGCCGACCTTGTTCGTTGGGCGGACCATCACCACCGCGCCGGGGAAGCCCGGAATGCCTCCGCGAATCAGTAGCAGGTTGTTGTCCGCGTCCACCTTCACCACGGTCAGGTTGCGGATTGTCACGCGCTCGTTGCCGTAGCGCCCCGCGCGCTTCAAACCCTTCTTCGGCCGACCGCTCCCGCGGTTGCTTGCAAGTGACGCGGTCGAACCGGCCTGGCGGTGAACCTTCTTCGCTCCGTGAGCCGCGGGCAGACCGGAGAAGTTGTGACGCTTCATCACGCCCTGAGTTCCGCGACCCTTAGACGTACCGATCACATCCACCGCGAGCACATCCTTGAAGATCTGATCGACGGTCAGCCGGTCTCCGACCTTCACCGTCATGTCCTCGCTGTACGCTTCAAACTTCTTGGTCGCTCCTTCGCCACTGGTCTTGATGCGTTCCACCTTGAAAGAGGCTTCCGAAGGACCGGCCTTCACGCTGCCTGGATCGACGAACCCGCCTCCGGTGTCCAGGCGGAACTCGCGCACCACGCGTTGAGGTTCGCAGTCCGCCTTCGGAGGCAGAATCACGCCCGCCTTCTGTCGCGCATCCTTCCGCTTGGAGCGCAGAGCCGCGGCAACGTGACCCTGTTCCGGGCGCGTTGCGTTTTTGCGCTTCTTGTCCTTGAAGCCGAGTTGCACCGCCGCGTAGCCGTCCTTGACGACCGTGCCGGTTCGCTCGCTCTCCGCCGTGGGGAATTTAATCTGAAGGACCGGACACGGACCAAGCTGAAGCACCGTGACCGGTTCCGCGACACCGTCGGGCGTGAATACCTGAGTCATCCCGACCTTGTAACCAATTAGCCCTAAAGACATGAGAACACCTTTCGCTGCGTCTGTGGCAGCGTCTTAACTGACATCCGGCCGACCTGCACTCGACGTTGGGAAGTCGTGCATCAGTCGTTGTGTTTGTGTGAGCGTCCCAGCCGGAACATCCATGATCTTGTGGGACACTCAGTGGGTGCCGGGTGTGGAAGTGTGAATTGTAGTGTTCGAGGCGAGAGCGTCCACTCAGAGAGTTCCAAGATCCGGCTTCCGGGTGCGAAGTTCAATACAAACGGCAGCCCGCTCCTGCTCGTCTTATTCATGGGCTTTGGAACTTGGAACTCTCTGGCCCAAGCGGGTAGTATTGAGTCGCGGGTATCTCAACTGGATGGAGTTCACCATGACGCGGTTGTTCGCGGCTTTTGGTGTGTGCGCTCTGGCCATTGGTGTAGCAGCGGGCGGACCGACTCCCACACCGGCAACGCCGCCGCCTTCCGTGTCCGAGTTAATCACGCAACTCGGCTCCGACCAGTTTCGCGAGCGCGAAGCAGCCACCGCGGCTTTGGAGAAAGCCGGCGCATCCGCGATTCCCGCGCTGAAGGAAGCAGTCAAGTCGCCTGATCCCGAAGTGCGTCAGCGTGCTTCGGTGATCCTTCTGAAGCTTCAGCGCTCCGCGGATAGTTCCGCGCGGCTGGCACCCAAGAAAGTGGCGATGAACTATCGAGACGTACCTCTTGGCACCGCCGTCAACGACCTGAAAACCCGCACCGGCTTGAACTCGACCATCGATCCGAAGCGCGTTGCCAATCCGCTTCGCCCCATCACCTGCGTGTCGGGCGAGTTGCCCGCATGGGAAGCTCTGGAGGTGTTCTGCGCCGCGGCCGGATTGAAGGAAGTCTTCCTGCCCGAACTCGAAGTGCCCAAGCCTCAGCCACCCGGTGGCCGGCGCGGATATGTTCCCCCACCGCAAATTCCCGTCGCGGATGCAGTGCCCATCACGCTCATCGATGGCAAGGCCGAGCGTCTCCCCGGTTCTCGCACCACCGCTGTGCGCGTCCTGGCTCTCCCATCGGCGTTCCCCGGTCACCGAGTCACACTCGGAACGGGCGAAATCACGTTCTGCTTCGACATCGCTCCTGCTCCGGGGTTGAACTGGCAAGATGTGGTGGGCGTGAAGATCAACAAGCTCATCGACGACTCGGGGCGATTCGGAGGAGCCGGATCAAAGCAGCCCGCGGCTCCTGTGTTCAACGATTTTGAAGGCGGTGTTGTGGTGTGGGGGGGCGGGTTTGGCGGTCCAGGAATGATTGGCGGACCCGGAATGCGGTTCGACCCGGTGACCGGCAACCCGATTCCACCCGAGAGCCTGCCGAACACGCGAATTGTTCCACTCGAACTGAAACTCGGCACGCCGACCGCTCGCAGCCTCAAGCGACTCGAAGGAGTTGTGCTGGGCGAAATTCAACTGACGAACCAGCCGCTCATCACCGTGCTCGACCCCGCGAAGCAGACGGGCCACTCGTTCAACGGACCGGGCCAGGTGCGCCTCACCGTTATCTCGGTGAAAGAGCCGAAAGATACGATGGGCGCCGTCATTCAAGTGCAACTGGAGTATCCATCTCCGTATTCCC
>JAKEEV010000010.1 GCA_022616395.1 Planctomycetia bacterium
CTCGTGGCTCAGGGTCGCTGGGGATACGTTGCTCCGGTCGCCGAACTCGTTGGCTGGACCGTGCTCAGCGGCAAGGAACTGTCTCAATTCCGGAACATCCCACTCTCGTCCTCGGGGACCACGATCGTCAACGCCAAGCTCGGTGTGCGGGTTGGCTTTGGTCAACTGTCGAACTGTTCTCCGTATGCCTCTCCGTACCTAACGCGGTCGGATTTGTATGTGGGGTATGGTCGAGCGTTGACCGGTGCCGTGTGGTACGAAGACCTGCTGCGCGTCGAATACCGGATGTTCTTCTGAGAGGCAGTTTTCGTAGGAGGGGCTTCCAGCCTGTCTCGTGGTCAGACGGACTTGAAAGCCTGTCTGACCGCGAGACAGGCTGGAAGCCCCTCCTACTTTGCGTCCGCTTCACCCCGCGAACTGCCAGTGAACGTAGTAGTTCAATAACACCAACTGAATGCAACCAAAGCCCAAGAGCGTGAGGAACAGCCACAGCGGTCGGCGGAGGAGATCGGCCAGTTCGATGAACGCGGGGAGCGCGGCGAGAATCAGCCGGTGAGCGCTCAGAAGCGAACCCGAAGCGAACATCTGCGCGATCGGAACAAGGACAAGCAAGCCCCAGAACACTCCGCGTTTCCTCCATGCTCGCACACCCAGCACCGCGAACCCAAACACCACAACCGCTTCACCCCAGAAGTGCTTGGCTCCCGCCGGTCGAAGGAGATTCGGGTCGTAGATCGACTCAATCGCGTACCACGGATTCCACACCGACAACCCGCGCCTTCCCCACGTCACCTGTGATTTCAACCCCGCGAACGGATCGCCAACCGCCCACCACAAGAAGCACCAGAACAACACCAATCCCAAGACGCTGCCAATCGCGACCGCCAGCATTCGCGGAAATTCGGCGCGCGAACGCTTCATCAACCAGTCAATCACCGCGGCCACGCCCAGAGCAACCCCCGTCATCCGCGCAAGCGACCCGCCAAGAGCGAAGAGACCCGCACGCGCTGGCTGCTTGTTCTGCCACGCGGCCAGAGCAAGAGCCGTGAAGAGCAATCCGAACGATTCGTTGTAAGGGGCGGAGTAAAAGAACGCCGTGGGGAATGCCAGTAAGAGAGCGAGCGTTCTCCACCCTGCTCCGGGATCGTTTAACTGGCGCGCTGAGACTTGCGCGAGCACCGCTGCCCCCGCTGCTCCGACGAGATTGGCGACGAGAAGCCCAAACCAGAACGGGTTCACTCCCAACACGTTCGCCAGCGCGATGCACGCGGGCATCACTGGCATAAAGGCGACACCGTTGCGCCCGCTCTCATCGGCCGCGTTCGCGTAGCCGTTCAAGGCGATATTCACCATCCACACCGCGTCCCAGCGATACCACGGCTCGATCACGCGGCCCGAACCGGAGAGAATCAGTTCGCGAAAATGCTCCGTCGTCGGTTGACCCGGACGAAGGTCCGCCGGGAATCCCGCCACCGTGATGCCGGCAATTTGAATCGGCTTCGCGGGCTGAATGGGGAGAAGGAGAATCCCGATGACGACCACCGCCAACCGCACTCCCAGCGCGGTCGCGAAGTAGGGGAGAAATCTGGGCCGCGATGGTGTAAGAGTCGTGGTCATCGCCGTGAGTATAGTTCCACTCTCGTTCGGGTGCAAAAGGCTGTGCGTCAGGCGCGCCTTTCCCCACGCAGCGATTGCACCGTGAGGCCGACGAGGTGTGGTTGAAGTCGCTCAATCGCAGAGACGAGTGCGCGCTGACTGACTTGCGCTTCATCAAGCGCGCTGGCATCCGCAGCGCGCTCAATCGCCAGAGCTGCTTCCGCCGCGCGTTTCGAGAACGTCCCGACCATACCCTTGAGCGAGTGAGCGATTCGAGCCGCTGTGCGTGCATCCTTCGCGCTGAGCGCCGTTGAAAGGTCCGCGAGTAACCGCGGGGCGCGATCCGCGAACACCGCGAGCAATTCGTCGAGCAATTCCTGGTCGCCTCCACAACTCGCGAGGATCGTTTCTCGGTCAAGCGGTTCTTCACGAACTGGAGCAAGTCGAGCAATCTCCGCAAAGAGTTCCGCGGCTCGAATGGGCTTGGGAAGATAGCCATCCATCCCGGCGGCAATGCATCGCTCGCGGTCGCCCTTCATCGAGTGAGCTGTGAGTGCCACGACCGGCAGTCGCTTGCCGGTGAGTTTCTCGCGCGCTCGCCAGTCCACTATCACCTGTAACCCATCCTTCCCCGGCATCTGCAAATCGAGCAGCGCGAGGTCGAATCCTCCGCCCTCCAGGGCCGCAAGCGCTGAAGGGCCGTCACTGACGAGCGTGACCGTATGGCCCTGCTTCTCCAGAAGTCGCACGACGAGCCGCTGGTTGTACTCGTTGTCCTCCGCGACCAGAACCTTCAACATTGCGGATTGCGGAATGCGGATTGCGGATTCATCAGAAAGTCGGAATTGGGATTGCGGAATGGAGGAACCAGGGGCAGTTGTCTTCTTGTCTTCAATCCGCAATCCGAAATCTGCATTCCGCAATTGAGAGGATAGGACGCGATGAAGCGTTTCCAGCAGTTCCCACTGCTGAACGGGCTTCGTGAGGTACGCGGAGATGCCAAGAGTTCGGCAGCGGGCAGCATCTCCGAGTTGGTCGGACGATGTGAGCATTACGATGCGGCTTGTGGCCAGTTCCGGAGCAGCGCGGAGTTGCTCCGCGAGCGTGAAGCCGTCCATCCCCGGCATGTTCGCATCGAGTAGCACAAGCGCAAACGGACTTCGGGCCGCGACCGCGCGCCACATCGCTCCCAGTGCGGCCGCAGCGCTCTCAACCGCTGTCGGAACCATTCCCCAGTGTGAAAGAAGCTCGTGAAGGATGCGGCGGTTGGTGTCGTTATCGTCCACCACCAACACCGACAGCCCGCGAAGTTCCGCCGGGTCGGGTGGAGGAGGAGCTTCCGCGCGGCCGAACCGCGCGGTGAAGAAAAACGTACTCCCTTCTCCCAGCCGGCTCTCGACTGCAATCGTCCCGCCCATCAGTGCGACCAGGCGAGAAGCAATCGTTAACCCCAATCCTGTCCCGCCGTACTTGCGCGTGGTGGAACTATCCGCCTGCTCGAATGCCTCGAAGACGCGCTTCTGTCGGTCGGGCGAAATGCCGATGCCCGTATCCACCACAGAGAAGACCAGAGGACAGAGATCAGAGGTCAGAGGACAGAAGGAAGAAGAAACAGTGCTTCCTTCTGTTTCTTTTCTGTCCTCTGTCCTCTGTCTTCTGTCCTCTATCTTCTGATTTCTGTCTTCTGTTCTCTGTCCTCTGACCTCTGATCTCTGCACCGAGAGAACGATCTCGCCCCGTTCGGTGAACTTGATCGCGTTGCCGATGAGGTTGACGAGCACTTGCCGCAAGCGACCAGCATCCCCGCGAAGGCCATCGGGAACTTCCGGGTCGAGGCGGCAAGCGAGTTCCAGCCCCTTGCGGTGAGCGCGGAGCGCGAGCGAGCGGAGTGTAGTCCCAATGACCGCGCGTAGCGAGAACGGCTCGTCTTCCAGTTCCAACTTCCCCGCCTCGATCTTCGAGAAGTCGAGTACGTCGTTGATGACTCCCAGAAGCGACTCCGCGGACGCCTTCACGATGGTGAGGTATTCGTGTTGCTCGGAGTTAAGGGGCGTGTCGAGGGCCAGTTCCGTCATACCGAGAATGGCATTCATCGGAGTGCGGATTTCGTGGCTCACGTTCGCTAAAAATTCGCTCTTCGCTCGGCTTGCGGCTTCGGCTGCTTCTTTCGCTTGCTGAAGTTCGGCCTCGATCCGCTTGCGGTCGGTTACGTCGGTGACGATTCCATCCAGGACGATCGCGCCCACGGGCAATCCGTCGGCTTCGGTTGCTCGATGCGGAACGGAACGGATGTGAACCCACTTGAGCTTGCCGCTTGGAGTGCGAATTCTGTATTCGACATTCGCCGGGATGAGGTGCTGAATCGCCCCGCGAAGCGCTTCCCGAATTCGGGGGATGTCTTCCTGAACGAGCAGCCCGAACCGCAGGTTCGGATTGCGCTTGATCTCTTCGGCAGGGATCTCGGTGATGGTCTCGAATCCGCGGCTCACAAACACAGGTTCAGGCAATCCGTCTCCGACAGCGACGCTCCGAACAACCACCCCCGGAATCGCGTCGGTGATTTCCTTGAGCTTGTGTTCGGTACTGCGAGCGGCCCTCTCGGCTTCTTTCTGTGCGGTGATGTCCATCGCGACCCCGTCGAACACCACCCAGCCATCGGGCGTTCGCTCGGTGAGGCGCATTCGACTACGGACCCAGCGCAGAGAGCCGTCTCGATGACTGAGCCGAAACTCCGTATCGACCGGCTCGCCTGTCGCGACAGAAGCGGCAAGCGCTGACTCCGCTGTAGGCCGGTCGTCGGGGTGAATGCGATCCGCGAACACGCTCGCGTCGGCGATTTCCTCCGGTTCCAGCCCCGCGAGTTCTCGAATGCCTTCGCTGACGAAATCGTGGAGAAGTTCCAGCGGCTCCTGTCGAACGCGCAACCGGTAGACCACTCCCGGAACCGCCCTCAGCACCGACCGAAGTTGGCTCTCCGCAGCGCGCGCTTTCTGTTCGGCCAGTTCGCGGAGGTACGCATCGGACTGGAGTTGGCTCGCTTCGGCTTCCGAAAACGCGCGTGCCGGGGTGCGGTTGTCGGCCGGTTGCATGTTCTGTCTCCGCCGGTGTGGAACGAATCGTCCCACGCTGGCACAATATGCTCCAGAGACTTCCCCGATGAGGGCTTCACGTGCCTCAACTATTGCTCGTCGATGATGACCCCGACCTGATCCGTAAGCAGGTCGAACACGCCTTCCGCGGGGAGGGCGTTACTGTTGCGGTTGCGCGCACCGGCCGCGAGGGGCTTGAGCAAGCCAAGACACTTTCCCCTTCGGTAATCCTGCTCGATGTGAGGCTCCCCGACCTCACCGGGCTGGAAGTTTATTCGCAACTGCGCGCCTTTGACCGTCGAACCCCCGTCGTGTTCATTACCAGCACAACGAACACCGACACCGCAATCGAGGCGATGAAGCTCGGAGCTTATGACTACCTGTTCAAGCCGCTCGACTTGCAACAACTGCGCCGCATCGTTGGTCAGGCACTGGAAGTGAGTCGGTTAATGCTCAAGCCCGCGGTTCTCACCGAAGTTCCTCCCGAAGACGACCGAGGAGATGTTATCGTCGGTCTGTGCCCGGCGATGCGCGAAGTTTACAAGGCCATCGGCCGGGTCGCGGCTCAAAACGTGATCGTGCTGATAACCGGCGAGAGCGGAACGGGGAAAGAACTGGTCGCTCGCGCGATCTACCAGCACAGTCACCGAGCCGATGGTCCGTTTCTGGCAATCAACTGCGCCGCGATCCCGGAAAATCTTCTGGAGAGCGAACTCTTCGGCCACGAGAAAGGCGCGTTCACCGGTGCCGACCGCAAGCGCATCGGGAAGTTCGAGCAGTGTACCGGAGGAACTCTCTTCCTGGATGAAATCGGCGACATGCCTCAGATCACTCAGGGGAAGGTGTTGCGTCTCCTTCAAGATCAGACGTTTGAGCGCGTCGGTGGGAACGAAACGATCAAGACCGATGTGCGCATCATCGCGGCAACGAACCGCCCGCTGCTCCAGATGGCCGAGCGCGGAGAGTTCCGCTCGGACCTGTTCTATCGTCTTGGCGTGTTCAACATTCACCTGCCGCCATTGCGGGATCGCGGAGAGGATTTGCCCCACTTGGTGCGTCACTATCTGAGACGGTTCAACCGAGAACTGACTCGAGACGTGCGCGAGGTTCCTTCCGAAACCGCAGAGCTTCTTGCTCGTCACCCGTGGCCCGGCAACATCCGCGAATTGCAAAGTGTGTTGAAGCAGTCGCTGTTGCGCGCAACCGGTCATGTATTGCTGCCGACGTTCTTGCCCGAATCGTTCACAAGACCCAGTCCGATTCCGGAACCTGCTTCGGATGGCCGCTGGCCACTCGCTCAGTTTGTGCGCGGACTGCTCGAAGCCGGTGGGAACAACATCTACGATGCGATTCACCGCGAACTCGACCGACTCGTGTTACCGATGATCCTTGAACATACCGAAGGGAACCAGCTTCGAGCCGCGGAGTTGCTCGGTATCGCGCGCAAGACGCTCCGCATGCGCTTGCGCGAACTCGACCTGAAAGTATCCCGCACCGTTGAACCCGACGAAGGGGAGTGAGGGCTTGCTGCCTTCCTGTACCATCCGTGACCACTCTCGCGACCTCTTCCCGTTCCCTCTTGCTCTCCTCGCGTGTATGCTGAACTCCATCATCTTTGCTCGCGAGGTTTGGTTGTGAACGAACCCTCTCCCCTCAATACGCCACCGTCCGCGCCGGTGGTCGTGAAGAAGCGCCTTGGAGCGCCTCCGGCTCCGTATGTGCCGGCGATTGGCCCGCGGCTGCGCATCCTGCTCTACACCGTCTTCGCCGGGTTCGCGTTCCTCGGCGCAACGGGCATTTACCTGCTCGTCATCGCGGTGATGAACCGGGTGAACACAGAGCAGCTTTACACGACTGATTTCACGTTCTGGATGCTGATTCTGCACATCGCGGTCGGCGCGGTCGGCGTTGTGCCATACTTACTGTTCGGCGGCATACACATGCTCACCGCATGGGGACGCAAGAACCGCGTCGCGGTGCGGCTGGGAGTCATCGTCTTCCTGCTCGGCATCGTTGTCATCATCAGCGGATTTGCGCTCATCCAGATTGAAGGCTTGCCGCAGTTACCGACGGGTTCCGTATCGCGGAATGTTGCGTACTTCGCGCACGTACTGGTGCCGGTGTTATGCGTGTTCGCTTACATTGCGCACCGGCGAGCCGGTCCGCGCATCAAGTGGCAGTACGGCAAATACTGGGGCGCTGTGGTTGTGGTGGTTGTGGGAGGAATGGCCGCGGCTCACATCATCGACCCGCAAAAGTTCGGCCGCGAAGGACCGGCGGAAGGGATGAAATACTACTTCCCGTCCGAAATTCGCACCGCGGACGGCAACTTCATCCCGGCTCACGCGCTGATGATGGACGAATACTGCGCCAAGTGCCACCAGGACATCTTCAACGATCACCTGCACTCGGCTCACAAGTTCAGTTCGTTCAATAACCCCGCGTACCTGTTCAGCATCAAGGAAACGCGCAAGGTCGCACTCGAACGCGACGGCAAGATGAACGCTTCTCGGTGGTGCGCTGGGTGTCACGACCCGGTGCCGTTCCTCAGTGGTCAGTTCGATAACCCCGATTACGACATCATCAACGACCCGACGGCGCACGCGGGCATCACTTGCGTTGTGTGCCACTCAATGACGCACATCAACGCCCCAATTGGCAACGCGGCATTCACGATTGAAGAGGCCCGACACTACCCGTTCGCCTTCAGTCAGAACGGCACGCTTCAGTGGGTTAACAACCAGCTCATCAAGGCCAAACCCGAACTGCACAAGAAGACGTTCCTCAAGCCGTTCCACAAGACGCCGGAGTTCTGCTCGACGTGCCACAAGGTTCACCTGCCGGTGGAACTGAACCACTACAAGGACTTCCTCCGCGGGCAGAATCACTACGACTCGTTCGTCCTCAGCGGAATGGGCCACGGCTCGCGGAGCTTCTACTTCCCGCCCACGGGCATGAAGGAGAACTGCGCTTCGTGCCACATGCCGCTTGAACCGAGCAACGACTTTGGCTCGAAGGACTTCGACGGCACCGGCCTGCGCAAGCGGCACAGTCACTTCTTCCCCGCGGCGAACACCGGCCTCTTTGAATTGCTAAAGTTCGAGGAGCGGATGAAGGGCCGCGAGCCGCAACTTCAGCAAGCAATCGACAAACACGTCGCGTTCCTGCGTGGCACCGCGCCCGACGGCAGCGACAAGAAGCTCCGCATTGATGTGTTCGGCATGAAGCGCGTGAGCGAGAAGGGCGAAGCGGACGATGATTCGCTCGCGGTCATTCGACCCACGTTGCCAACACTTGAGCCGGGCAAAACGCACCTGATTGAAGTGGTGATTCGCACGCTCAACATCGGCCACCACTTCAGTCAGGGAACAGTAGACTCGAACGAAATCTGGGTGGACTTCACCGCGAAAGCCAGCGGC
>JAKEEV010000108.1 GCA_022616395.1 Planctomycetia bacterium
GTGGTGAGTGGTGAGTGGTGAGTGGTGAGTGGTGTTAGCGCTGCGCATTCTGGACTTTGAGAACTAATACTGAAGGCAAAACAGCAAATACCACTCACCACTCACCACGCGAGCGAAGCGAGCAAACCACACCTTATCGCATGAACCGAACTTTGCGCGAGTAGAGAAACTCTGGCGTTTATGCCGGGTTTGAACGGGCGCTTTTTGTCAGCAATGTCTTTTGTCCTAGCGAATCAGATGTACACTCAAGGCGAGACCAAAACGTCAGGGTCTCGCCTTCGACCCGCGATGAACCAAAACCCCCCGCCCGCGACGGATCGCCTGCCGGCAATCACGGAGCCTGTGAGCCGTGGGTAATTCCGTCCTTCGCCCGTTTTCGTCGGACAGTCCCCCTCCCTCAGCGCCCGAAGCGCCTTCTCCTCTGCTTCGTAGGTTGCTCGCGGCCGGAGTTGTGTTGGCCGATGACTACGATTCACTCCCGGCAGACATGCGTCAGACGGTGGATTGCGCGCCTCACGACGCTCAGCTCGATACGCTCGTTGTCAGTGGGTTAGTGACCGAGTATCAGGCGGGGCGAGTGCGCGATGGCCGGTTGCATGGGCTGGTGTTGGGGAACTACCGGCTCCTGGAGCGAATCGGCGCGGGTGGGATGGGCGTTGTCTACAAGGCCGAGCATCGCCAGCTCCGCACGCGGGTCGCGATCAAAGCACTTCAGCCAACGCCCGACCAGAATCCGCGAACGCTTCAGCGATTCTTCCAGGAAGCCCGTGCGGTCGGTCAGTTGAATCATCCGAATATCGTGGGGGCCATCGACGCGGGCGAAGAGCCTTCGCACGGGCCGGATTACCCCGCGGTGCCGTATTTCGTGATGGAGTTCATTCCGGGGCTTGACCTGGAACGCGCGGTGGCCGTGTCTCCACTCCCGATCGGTTTCGCCTGTCATCTGGCTCATCAAGTGGCCGATGCGCTCATCGAAGCCCACCGACACGGGCTGGTTCATCGCGACATCAAGCCGAGTAATGTTCTGGTCACCCCTGACGGGCAGGCGAAGTTACTCGATTTTGGTCTCGCCCGTTTGCCGGACGAAGGGCGCTTAACACGAACCGGAGCGCAACTCGGCACAATCGGCTACATGGCTCCGGAACAGTCGCGTGATGCACACACCGCGGACGCGCGTTCGGATGTGTTTGGCCTCGGGGCGACGCTGTTTTTTGCTCTGACCGGTCAACCGCCGTTTTCGGATGTTCTCTCGGCGTTCGGTCCTCCTCCTTCGGCTCGCGCGTTGCGCTCGGATGTACCCGCGGGCCTCGACGCGGTGTTAAGCCGAATGATGGCGGCTGATCCAGCTCAGCGCTACCCCACCGCCGAATCCGCAATGCGAGCGCTGTTGCCGTTTTTGCCGCACGCCGCTTTGCCAAAGCTCGCCTTTGCGCCTGTCTTGCTCTCGAAGACTCCTCGACCCACATCGGCCATCGAAGCCACCGCGCGACCGACCGCGCACTCCCCTCCCTCTCGCGTACTCATCGTTGACGACCAGCCGGACATCCGCCGACTCTGCCGGGTTGCTCTGGCGGCGGATGGCTTGCAGTGCGACGAGGTCGGGACTGGCCCGGAAGCGGTCGAGTTGGCCAGTTCGACTCCGTACGATCTTGTCCTGCTCGATGTCGACCTGCCCGGCTTCAGCGGGGAAGAAGTGTTGCGCCGACTGCGTCAGCATCCTCCTACCAGACACCTCAAGGTCGTCATGTTCTCCGGAGCAGCCAGCGGGGATGAACTCTCCCGAATCATGCTCGCCGGAGCTGATGACTTCGTCACCAAGCCCTTTAGCGTGGTGCAACTCCGCGCCCGTGTGAAGACCGCTCTGCGCTTAAAAGACGCACAAGACAGATCGGATGTGCTCAACCGCGAATTGTTGGCGGTCAATGCCGACCTGGAACAAATGCTCGAAGCACGAGACAGCGAATTGCTTCGTGCCCGCAACGGGCTGGTGCTGGCTCTGGCGAAGTTGGTCGAACACCGGTCCGCCGAGACCGGCCGACACCTGATGCGCATCCAGCGATATTGCCGCATACTGGCCGAAGAAGCCGCCAACACGCCGGCACTGGCTCCGGTTCTGGATGCGAACTTCATCCGCACCCTGGAAGACGCGGCCCCGCTCCATGATGTGGGGAAGGCGGCACTGCCCGATTACATCCTCAACAAGCCCGGCCCGCTCGAACCCGGCGAACGGTTGATGATGCAAACACACACCACCATCGGCGCGGACACACTCCGCGAAGTCGCTCGTCAGCATCCCTTCGCAACGGGCTTCTTGCATACAGCCATCGACATCGCGCGCAGTCATCATGAGCGCTGGGACGGCGCTGGCTATCCCGACCGGCTTGCCGGAGATGACATTCCTCTCGTAGCGCGTCTGGTTGCGCTGGCGGATGTGTACGATGCTCTGCGAAGCCGGCGCATCTACAAGCCGGGGCTGTCTCATCACACCTCTGTACTGACCATGACCGAAGGCTCCCCCGGTCAGTTCGATCCGGCACTGTTAGAAGTCTTCCGGCGAGTCGCCCCGCAGTTCGACCGCATCTTCCGCGAGTTTGGGGACTGACGCGCGTGAAAAACACATCAAATCCTCATGTTTTTCCGCTTTCGCGCGGCCTGATTTCCATTGACACGTCCATACGAATCACCGAAGCTTGACGCGTTGATCCCTTCTTTTCCTCTCTCGCAATCGGAGGGTCCCCATGTTCACGTTCCCGACTCGCGCAGCGCATCGCGCATTCACGCTGATTGAGTTGCTTGTCGTCATCGCGATCATTGCGATCCTGATTGGCTTGCTTCTCCCCGCGGTCCAGAAGGTTCGCGAAGCCGCGGCTCGCATGAGTTGTTCCAACAACCTCAAACAGATCGGCCTCGCGATTCACAATCACCACGACGCCGTCGGGTACGTCCCACCCTGGGCCTTCGACTTCAGCCCCGCCCCCTCAGGGAATGTCTTGGGTGGTCAAACTCAAGGACACGCTCCCCTGATCCTGCTCCTGCCTTACGTGGAACAGGCGAATATCCTCCTGTTCACTCGGGCGGATCTGTCCGTCATCGACCCGCGGAACTGGCCGCCCAACTGGGGCACCAACCCCGTCGGCTCCGCGCGCGTCAAGCTCTTCACTTGCCCTTCCGCTCCCAGCCGCACCCTCGACTACGGACCGTATTTTGTCTCTCTGGGGCTTCCCAACCGGGGAGCGTTCGTGCTGGGTGAGACGGACTACGCCGCGGTGCGCGGATATCACAATAACTTCCGAAACGCGTGCGCGACCACCAGCCCCGCTCCTCCTTCAAGCAGTTCCTGTGTGGGCTGCGACAACGGCGGCCTGATGGGAATCAAGGGCCGGATGACCGGAGGGACGTTAACACTTGGAAAGCTCCAACTGACAAGCGCGTCGGATGGCCTGTCGAACACCATCGTGATGGCGGAAGATGCCGGTCGACACCAGGTGTACGCCCAACGAACACCCATTACACCCAATGGCCCCGGTCAGGTCGGGTGGACACTCAACGCCGCGGCAGCCGACTACAACACCGCCATTCATATTCGCGGCTATAACGGCACCGGGACTTCGATCGACGGCGGTTGCAGCGCCGTCAACGTCAGCAACCGTAGCCAGATGTATTCCTTCCACACCGGCGGTGTCATGACGCTTCGCGGAGACGGCTCGGTGCAGTTCCTGAGGGACGGAACCGCTCCCGGCGTGGTCGCGGCTCTCGCCAGCCGATCCGGCGGTGAAGTGTTCTCGGATAACTGAAGAAGTCGCTTCGGGACCGGTTCACGAGACCAGTCCCGACTCATTTCTTGGAAGTCTTGTTCGCCAACCGCGTTCCTCACCCCGGTCAGGCCATGCACCACATCAGTTTTCGTGCGCTCGTGGGCTGTTCGCTCGTCTTCTTGATGAGCTTGCTCGGCCTCTCTTGCTCCTCGTCCTCGTCTTTGCACCCCGTGCGCGGGAAAGTCCTTCATAATGGCCAGCCGCTCGCCAAGGCGATGGTGACGTTCCATCCCAAACAGGGCGCGGACCTCCAGACGCTCCCTCCGACCGGGTTAACCAACGACGATGGCACCTTCACCCTGAGCACCGGAGACAAGGCCGGCGCTCCGGCAGGTGAATACATCGTCACCATCATCTGCTCGGAAGAGGTGGCACCCAAGAAGGGTGAAATATCCACCGGACCGCCCGAGACACAAGACAAGCTCAACGGCGTCTACGCGAACCGAGACTCCTCCAAGATTGTCGTCACGGTCAAGCCAGGCGACAACCAGCTTGAACCATTCGATTTGAAATGACACGGACGGTTCCTTCGGGGTGGATTCAGATGTGCCGTGCGTACCACTCCACGGGGGCTTCGGCTCCCGTTTCCATTTTGTGATCGAGGTTGCACCTCGCGAAGCGCAACGTAAGATGGAACGATTGGGTGTAAATCGTAATCTCTGTTCCCTGTTGCAAGGCTCCCCTGATGGGCAAAGCGCTCGACCGACGCGGTCCTGATTCGGCCGACATCACTCCTACCTGGAAGCTCCACGACGCAATCGAGACCTACGGGGTCAAGAACTGGGGCAAGGGCTACTTCGGGATCAACAAACTCGGACACGTCACCGTCCACCCGGACAAGGACACGGAACGCTCCATCGACCTCAAGGAACTCGTCGATCAGATCCGAGCGCGTGGAATTCAACCGCCTCTTCTTTTGCGCTTCACCGACATTCTGCGCCATCGCATCGGCGAGATCGCGGCCGCCTTCGAGAAGTCTCGCCTCGAATACGGCTACAACGGCGCTTACCACTGCGTCTACCCGATCAAGGTGAACCAACAGAGGCACGTCGTCGAGGAAGTGCTCAACTTCGGCAAGGAATACGGCTTTGGCCTGGAAGCCGGGAGCAAGCCGGAGTTACTCGCGGTGCTGGCACTGACCAACGGCACCGGCGAAATCCCCATTATCTGTAACGGCTTCAAGGACGACGAGTTCATCAAGATGGTGGTGCTGGCCTGCAAGATCGGCAAGAACATCATCCCGGTGGTGGAGAAGTTCACCGAACTGGAACTGCTCGTGAAGTACATGGAGGAAGTGGGCGTGCGTCAGCCGCTGGGCGTGCGCGTGAAGCTCGCTTCCCGCGGATCTGGTCGCTGGCGAACGAGCGCGGGCTACCGCTCCAAGTTCGGCCTGACACTCACCGAAGTGCTGGAAGCGTTCGAGTATCTCAAGAGTAAGGGGCTGGACGACTGCCTGCAGATGACTCACTTCCACATGGGGTCTCAGGTATCAGACATCCGCAAGGTGAAGGACGCGCTTTCGGAAGCAGCGCGTGTGTATGTTGAACTTTATCGGCTCGGCGCGGGGCTGAAGTACATCGACGTCGGAGGCGGACTGGGCATCGACTACGATGGCTCGCAGACCGCCTTCGAGAGCAGCACCAACTACACGCTTCAAGAATACGCCAACGACGTGGTGTACCGGATCAAGCAAGTGTGCGACGAGGCTGGCGTTCCTCACCCCGCGATCATTTCCGAGAGCGGCCGAGCGGTCGTTGCGTATCACTCGGTACTGGTCTTTGACGTACTGGGCACTTCAAACTTCGACCGCTGCACCGCGCCGGATTCGCTGCCGGACGACGCCCCCGAGCCGATCCGCGATCTGTTCTCCAACTACCGCGAACTGAACAAGAAAAACTTCCTGGAGAGTTATCACGACGCGGTCGACCAGATGGAGAAGACGCTCAGTCTCTTCAATCTGGGACACTTATCCATCGAACTGCGGGCGATGGCCGAACGACTGTTCTGGGCGCTGGGCCGGAAACTTCAGCGGATCATTCGCGATCTCGATTACGTGCCGGATGAACTGGACGGCCTGGACAACATGCTCTCGGATACTTATTTCTGCAACTTCTCGGTGTTCCAGAGCATGCCGGACTCGTGGGCGATCAAGCAACTCTTTCCGCTCATGCCGATTCACCGCCTGACGGAACCGCCCACGCGCCGCGCGGTGTTGGGCGACATCACCTGCGATAGTGACGGCAAGATCGACCAGTTCATTGACCTGCGCGACGTGCGCAACACGCTGGAATTGCACCCTTACGATGGGAGTGAGCCTTACTATCTGGGTGCGTTTCTGCTTGGCGCGTACCAGGAGATTCTCGGCGACTTACACAACCTGCTCGGAGACACCAACGCGGTCCACGTCTCACTTGAGGAGGACGGCACACCATCGATTGACTCGGTGGTGAAGGGCGACACGGTGACGGAAGTGCTGAACTACGTGCAATACAGCGCGGAGAAGTTAACGGAGCGAATGCGAAAGGACGTGGAGAAGGCGGTGAAGCACAGCCGCATCACACCAGCCGAAGCGAGGCTCTTCCTGCGCTTCTACGAGACCGGCCTGGAGGGTTATACTTACCTGGAGGAACCAAGCGCGTGACTGGTGAAGGAGAGGTGGGAAGTGTCGGACAAACAGCGCGTTATTGAAGCCGTGCAACGCATGGCGGAATCCGCGACTCTCGATGAGATCAGCGAGGCGATTGCCATTCTGGCCGCCATCCGTCGTGGCGAAGCCGCAGCCGATGCTGGCCGGATCGTTTCGCATGACGAAGTCAAGCGGAGGTCCGAGGCGTGGACTTCGAAGTAATCTGGACCGAGCCGGCATTGACCGACTTTGAGTCGATTGTCCGGTATCTGAATGAACGCAATCCAAGGGCGGCCGAGTCGGTTCGACAGGATGTCCTCAATCATGTCGAACTCCTGCGCCGATTTCCGTTCATCGGCCCACTTTACGAGCGGGATCGCACCGGCCGTGCGCGTGAAATCGTCTGTGGATCATATCGCATCTTCTATCGTGTCGATGAAACTGGCAAGCGGGTTGAGATCCTGACCGTGTGGCATGGGTCGCGCTCAGAACCGACACTGCCAGAGTGACCTCAAGCGATCATCGCTCCGTCGGAGGTCTCCCGTGACTCCGTTTCATCTCTACTACACTCTGACTCGTCGGCAGCGACTGGCGACCGAGCTATTCCCCTGGCTACCGGCCATCGCGGGTTCGATTGGGTTTTGTCTCGGAGCCGCGATCCTGTCGCTGACCGTCTCGCGCGTGTTCCTCTTGCTGTTTCTGATTCCGGTGGCGGCCTATCGCGGACTGTTTGGCTTTCTCTTGGAGATTGTCTTTCGATCCGGTCGGCTGGTTGAGGTGATTGTGGAGGAGAGCCGGTTTGGGATGCTCTCAAACGGCGAGTGGCGTTGGCTGGCTCTTGACGGAATCATCCAGGTCTTTCGCTCGGAAGACGGCACAACCTGGACCGTGCTTCACATCGAAGGCGCTGTTCTGTCCATTCCCACAAGCGCGATCACCAGCGAGCAACTCGACTTCCTGAAGTCGTTCGCCCGCCGATCTGCTGCGCACCGCGCTGCATCGGAAAGCTGAGACCACAAGGAGCCGAACGTGGGGCTGTTCAGTTGGCTATTTGGAAAGCGCGAACCAGAGCGCGTTGTGGTGCGCGATCGGATCTGGCAGACGGTTGCGGCCAAGCTTCGCGGTGCTGGTCGCGAGGTGAACCACGCGGTTACTACCGGTCGCGCCGTGTTGCTGCTTGCTCATTTCCCCGCGACTCTGGCCGCGTTTGGCGAAGAGTTGACGAGCCGCAAACTCACGCACCAGGCGATTCCCGATAACCTCACTCCCGCGGAGGCTCTCAAGTACGCTGCCGCGTCTGAGCCGCGCGTGTTCTTCGGGCTGGCCCGGCAACTTCGCCCGGACGAATTCCCCTCGACGGAGGAATTGCCGCCCAGTCCGCTCGCGGTGATCGTTCTCGAACGGCACTTTCTGCGCACTCACGACGACGTGATCATGCGCTTCGCGGCGAGCCTGGGCAATCGCACCGAGGTCGTGTTTCACTCTTCGCTGGAAGATGCCTTGATGAGACTCTTCGCGGGCGAGTGGGTGGCGAACGTCCTTCGTCAACTCGGCATGAAGGACGACGAGACAATCGAGAGTGCAATGGTGTCTCGGAGGCTCGTAGCGGCACAAGCGAAGATCGCGCGGGAAGTGGAGAAGCGAGGAGATGAGCGCCCGGCCGACTCGCCCGATGAATGGCTCTCCGCGAACTTCCCGCAGCGGGGGTGACATTGGCGCTGTTGTTACATCCCGCCCGGCAGCGGGATTCCGAGTTGTTTGCAGATACTCCGAACGGTTCCTTTCGCAATCGTCTTGTGTCAGGGGACTGGTGCCGTCTTGTTGTTGGCCGGGTTAAGCCAGATGTCGTGTCGGCCACCGTGGTGATCGAATTTGCAGCCGTGTTCGCCAAGGTGCTTCTCGAGTTCTCGCCGCTTCACGGTGATCCCTCACTAAGCGGATTTCTTTGCAACAGCTTTCCTTGAGCGCTTCCGAGTTTTGGGCGGCTCACTCCCGGTTGTCTGTTGCTTCGCGCGATACTCCTTATACGTTTCGATGACATCCCGCGCCATCTCGAACGCCTCTTCAAGCGTCCGGGCCTGAGTAATGATGTCGGGGTTGAATGGACTGGTCACGCAATACCAGCCGTCATCCGGTTCCAGGACGAGAACCAAATCGCCGTCCGTCACTGTATACTTCGTCGGTTGCTTTGCCATTGTGTCCCTCCTCTGCTTCTCAAGTGATACCCCGACTTCGCACGCGACACAACCCTTCCTCTTCCGCTACACTGTTTCCAACCCGCCTTCGCACTCTGCCGGAACGCCACAATGGAACTCACCGATCTTTCGTGGCCGGTTGTGGCCGCGTTGCCAAAGTCCACGCCCGTGATCTTCCCTATCGCGGCGCTGGAGCAACACGGCAAACACATGCCGGTGTTTACCGATTCGCTCCTCCTCGGTGAAGTCATTCGCAGGGTGAAACTCGCCCCGGTCGCCGAGAAGTGTCTCTTCGCCCCCTTGCAGTGGCTCGGTAACTCGCATCACCACATGGATTTCCCCGGCACGCTCTCCGCGTCGCCCCGTGTGTATCTCGACATGCTCAAAGACCTCGCTACGTGTTTCCTCGCGCACGGCTTCACGCGAATCCTCTTCGTCAACGGCCACGGAGGGAACATCGTTCCCGGTCAGCAAGCTCTCTTTGAACTCAAACAAGATCACCGCGACCGTCGCGACCTTCTACTGCTTGCGCTCACTTACTGGGATGCGGCCGGCAATCCGTCTCAGACGATTCCGAACCTTGTGCAGAAGCGGATGGGGCACGCCTGCGAGTGGGAAACGTCCATGATCCTGCGGCTCAATCCGAAGCTCGTTGTTGGCGGTGTAGCGAAAGTGCCCGAAGTGCCGTTTGGCCGCGCGTTCGAGCCGGGACATCGCGCGTGGGTGATGCCCGACCGTAGCGAACCGGGCCACATCGGCACGCCTTCCGCTGCAACCGCCGAAAAGGGAGAAGCACTCTTCGCGCACTTCGCTTCTGGAGTCGCGGCATATCTGGAGCGCGTGGTGAACTGGGACGGGAGTTGGGATCGGTGATTTCGGATTTGTGATTTGTGAATTGAAAGATACCCGAACCGCCAACAGCAATACACCGTGAACAATCACCAATCTGAAATCGGCAATCATCAATCCCACTGGCGATGGTGGATTTGTGGCGCGCTATTGCTCGCCACGCTTCTGAACTACATGGACCGGCAAGCGCTCTCCGAGATTGCGACCGAGATGAAGGAGCGCTACCACCTCGATGACGCACGGTACGGCAACGTCGAGCGCGGGTTCAGTTATGCGTTCGCGACCGGCTCGATTCTCTTCGGTTTCCTCGCGGATCGCTTCGGCCCGCGACGACTTTACCCAATCGTGCTCATCGGCTGGTCGCTCGCGGGCGTCGCAACTACCTTCGCGGCTTCGCCTGAAGCGGTGCGATGGCTCGAAGACCCAGGAGACGAACCCGGAACGGGAACTTTCCGCTGGCTGCTCATCTGCCGCACTGTGCTTGGTCTATTTGAAGCGGGGCACTGGCCGTGCGCGCTCATCACCGCGCGTCAAGTGTTGACCGCGGCCGATCGGCCGTTCGGCAACAGCTTACTGCAAAGCGGAGCGAGCCTCGGAGCGGTCCTCACGCCGCTTTATGTGCTGCTCGTGCGGTCACTTGGCGGAAGCTGGCAGGTTGTGTTCTGGACGATCGGCATTGCCGGCTTGCTGTGGGTGCCGATGTGGTTTGCGCTTGTGAGAAAAGGGGATCTCGACGACAAGCCCGCCGTTCCGAGCGACCCGGAACTGGACGAAGCCGGTGTCCCACACGGCCCACCCGAACCGCACGAGCCGATTGACGTGTGGGGGTTCGTCCGCAGGGTATTTGTGCTCGCGGTGATCGTGACGTGTTTGGGGTTAAGCTGGCAGTTTATCCGCGCCTGGTTGCCGAAGTATCTCAAGGAGTTCCACAAGTACACGCCGGCCGCGTCCGCCTGGGCGGTGGCTTGCTACTACATCGCGGCCGATCTGGGATGCATCCTCGCGGGCTTCCTGGTAAGGCTCCTGGCCGGAAGCAGGCGGAGCGTACATACCTCGCGCGTGATTGTGTTCGCGCTCTGGTGCGGATTGACGGCGCTCGCAGCGGTTGTGCCACTGATCGGCAACAGCTTCTGGGTTCTGGTGCCGGTGCTGATGCTGGTCGGAGCAGGCATTCTCGGACTGCACCCCATTTACTACGCGCTTGCGCAGGAACTTCCGCACAAGCACATGGGGCTGCTCTCCGGCTTGCTCGCGGCGCTGACTTGGGTCACGGTTGGCACTCTGCAGGGTATGATCGGCGCACACATCAAGGAAACCGGCAGCTACGCTCCGGGCTTCATCCTCGCGGGCCTCGCTCCGCTGGTGGGGCTTGTGGTGCTGGTGCTGGTGTGGAAGCCGGCGAAGTAGACCCGCCTTGCTGAGGCGGGCTTTGAGTAATGCGGAATTCGGAATGTGGAATGCGGAATCAAAGACAACAATCACCCACCGTGTATTTGGTTTTCATTCCGCATTCCGCGTTCCGCATTCCGCATTTCCCCTGTGCCGCCCGGCAGGCGGCACCTACTTACACGCTCTGAGGAACGCAATGAGGTCCGCGAGTTCCTGCGGAGTGAGTTGCTGTTCCAGTCCGCCGGGCATGAGCGAGACCGTGCTTGGTGAAATGCTCTCAACGTCCACACGCGCGACTCGCTCCTCCTTGTCCGCCGCGACCACGACGATGATCTCGTCCGGCGCGTCCTTCTTTAAGACGCCGTTGAAGGTGCGTTCGTCGGTGGTGAGCACTCGCACAGGCTCGTAGCTGCGCACGAAACTCGCGCTGGGAAAGAGAATCGATTCGAGCAGATCGCGTTCGGTGCGGATTCCTCCGATGCGCGTCAAATCCGGCCCCGCGGTTCCTCCGACATAGCCGACCTTGTGGCAGGCGATACAGTTCGCCTTCTGCGAATTGAATACGAGTTGCCCGCGGCGGATGTCTCCGGGTTTCAGGTCGGCGAGCATCTTGTCGAGCTTCTCCTTTTCGCCCTTGCGAGCTTCATCGAGTTCCGCGTAGAGCTTCTCGGCCTCGTCCTTCACCGCTTTCGGATACTTGTCGAGAATGGGTTTCACCATTTCGGCTCGAATCATCGCGCGGACTTCCTTCTCGCGCAGAGCCTTCACCAGCGCCAGCCCGACCTTCTCATCCGTGGACTTCGCGAACACGCCGAGCAACTTGGCAATGTCGAGAGGATTGGCTGACTTGAGTGCCGCGGTAAGCGAGATGAGTTGTTGCGTGCCGAGCTTCGCGCGAATCAACACCTCAGCAGCGCTGGATCGCTCCGCGGCCGGTTCCTCGCGGTCGAGCTTGCCAAGCAAAAAGCTCAGCGCGCCGAAGTCGATTGACTGACCGACAGGCCGCGCAGCGAGCAGCGCAAGTCGGAAATCGGCCGGCACGATTCCACCCGGCCAGAGTCGCAGTCGCGGGAGTTTCGCCACGAACCCATCGTAATCCTTTGCGGCCCCTGGAAGCGCGCGGAAGACACCCAGCGCGGCACGCAGCGTATCGCGGTCGTCGAGATTGGGCGCGA
>JAKEEV010000843.1 GCA_022616395.1 Planctomycetia bacterium
CGGTTGGTTGCGGCTCGCAAATACGAACTCTATTACGCCCGGTTTTCGCGCGTGCCTGGAGTTCAGCCTCGCGTGCCCACGGCCATTGAAGTTGCCGCGGTGATGTTTGCTGAATCCCAGGTTCATTCCAAGTACATTCCGCGGACGATTGCGATCACCACCCTCTTCAACATTTCAGGCCTCCAGACGGCTGTGCAAGGCGGGGATGATCGCGCGATGGCTTTGCGAGCGGTGCTCAACGCCTGGTTCGACTCCCGCACCGAACCGGCCGACATGTACTCGGCTCTGTCGATGGCAAACACGCTGAAGATGGATGCCGCCGGTCGGCTTGCGACCCGCATGATCGGCATGTCGGGCATTCCGGCCTCGTATCGCGGACAGGCTCTGGCCACGCTCGTGCGAATCGGATCGAAAGATCACTTGCCCGCCATCGAAAAACTCATCGGCGACAACTCCGTGATGATCACGCTGACCACCATCGTCAACGGTCAGCCGGTCCAGACACATATTCAGGTTGGCGATACCGCTCTGGCCGCCGCAGTCCTCTTGACCGGTCAGAAACTCGAAGACTACGGCATCGAGGATCGACTGAAGGGCAACCCCGGAACCTTCAACTACACCCGCTACATGATCCCCGAAGACAAGCGGAAAGAAGCCGTTGCGAAGTGGAAAGCGTGGCGCGAGAAGAATCCGTGAGTGCCTCTGACGCGTCTGAGAAGTAGCACCGCGGGACCGGCACCGCGGGACTGTAAACCGAGCATTGTAACAACCGGTTCTGGATTGTGGTTGGCGCAGAGGCGAGGATCGGACATCTTTAGGTAACGCGCATATGCGCGTTCGTTTCTGGTGGGAGCAACCATGAGTCGGCTCAGGCTTGTTCTGTTGATGTGTGGGATGTTGTCTCCGCTCTCGGCGTTCGGGGCATCGCCCGACCCGAAGGATCTGGCTGTTCCGCAGCAGGAGTTGTCCAAGGCGCGCGAACTGGTCCAGCAACTCGGCAGCGAAGTCTATCGCGAACGCGAGGACGCGCAGGCCGAACTTGCCAAGATGGGCCGACTCGCCAAGCAAGCCCTGGTTGACGGGGCCACAAACGACCCCGATCCCGAAATCCGCCTGCGCTGTGGGCGGCTTCTGCCCAAGGCCAACGCCGACGATCTGAAAGCCCGCATCGAAACCTTCCTGGCCGACACCGAAAGCAAGTACGACCACGATCTGCCCGGCCTCAAGACGTTCCGCAAACACATTGGGGCAACCCCCGAGGCTCGAGCACTCTACGTCGAGCTTCTCAAGTCGCCTTACAATCTCGATTTGCTCGCAGCGATTGACAAGGGCGAGGTGGAAGGCGGACGCGCCATTAGTGATCGCCGAGCCATGCTCTACGCCGACATGCAGTACCGGCCGGTTGTCCCCGGAGGAAAGCCGTTCGTGCCCAAGCAGCCGACGCTGCCCGACATCGCCGTGCTGCTGTTCGCCGAGAGCCTGGTTTCGTCGGAGAACATTCCCAAGAACAGCCCCTGGGTCTGGATCAACGGAGCCACGTTCCTGCAACAAAATCCGTCCATGCAGGCTCTCAACGGCAATGGCACACACGCGAAGGCCTACAAGGCGATTGTCGCTCAGTGGCTCGCCACCCGTAGCGAAGCGACGGAACTGACTAACCTCTCTTACCAGCTCAACAACAACAACCTGAAGCAGTTCAAGGAAACGCTCCCGCTGTTGCGCCGAATCGTGTTGACTGATGGCGTCCAGGGGTACGCGAAGGGCCAGGCGATCATGTCCCTCGTTCAGCAGCGAGGGAAGGACGAAATCCCATTCCTCAAAGCGATTCTCAAGAACGAACTGCGCCTCGGCGATTACCCCGGCGTGTTTGTGGTCCGTCCCGGTGATCCCGCTCCCGACCCCAACAAGATCATCACGCTCAATAACGACATGATGGTTCAACAGGTGTGGTTCCAGAAGCCCAACGGGATGGCCGAAACGCACACCAGCACGCTCAAGGATGTGGCGCTGGCGTTCCTTCTGAACCAGGGCGGTCAGGATCTGCGGAGCTACGGCTATGAGTTCCCGCCCGGCTTTGTCCCCAACCCGAACCAACTTGGTTACGGGAACTACGCCTTCACTTCCGAGGAGAAGCGCACCGCGGCGTTCGTGAAGTACGGCTTCTGGCAAATGAAAGAAAGCATGAAGGAGCCAGTTCCGAAGGGGAAAGAACCCGCGAAGGAACCGGTCAAGGAACCCGCCAAGGATCCGGTGAAACGACCCGGCCCAGACCTCCCTCCGCCACCTCCGGCCCTGCCGCCAGACAAATGATGGCGAACAAGATGAACATAACGAAGCCCACGGATCGCGATCCGTGGGCTTCTGGTGTTTTTGTAGGACAGGCTTCCAGCCTGTCTGTTGATGTAGGACAGGCATCTTGCCTGTCTGAAGCAATGACAGGCAAGATGCCTGTCCTACAAAGCCTCAAGGAATCGGTTTGCCGCCCCCGAGCTTGAGCGCCAGCCACACGCCCAGGATACCCGCAACGACCGAGCCGCACACATACGCTGTCGCCGCCAGGAGCCGGTGATCCTGCATGAGTTCGAGCGTCTCGAGGCTGAATGTCGAAAACGTGGTGAACCCGCCGCAGAAACCCGTTCCCAGAAGCAGATACCAGTTTCGCCGAGCCGGGTCGGGATGGTTGAGGAACACCGAGGCGACAAATCCCAACACGATTGACCCGATGACGTTGATGGCGAACGTCGCCCACGGAAACTCGATGCGCTCAAAGCGCCGCAGTTGCCACTGACCGATGTAGTGGCCCAACCAGTAGCGGGCATTGGCACCAACTCCGCCTCCGAGTGCCAAAAGCGTGATTGGATGCGTGATGAATGAGGCGAGCCAGTTGGGAAGGAACATGCCCAATAGAGTAGGACACCGACAGCGCGCGGGGCAAGAGAGTAGTCCTCACGCTCCGCGTGAGGAAAGGCACCTCACGCGGAGCGTGAGCACTACTCTCTTACTTCGCTCTGCTGACGAGCGGCACATCCTTGAGCGCAAAGGGCACCTCGACCGGCTTGAGGTAGTTCCCCCAGAAGACGACCTTCGCCGGGATGGGAGCGTCCTTCGCATCGGGCAGGCCAAGCGTCAACTCAATCACGATGCTCCGCCCGCCTTGCGCGAAGTTGCTCACGTGCCCACGGACAGACACATCGAGCGCTGTGTTCTTTGCGTCGGTGACCCGGACGCCGAGCGTGGTCTGATTGCTGCCGGTGGAGTCGGGTTTCACCTCGGGCAGTTCGTCTGAGCGCCGAACTGGTTCCACCGTGATCGGGTGGTAGACCAGTTTCACGACCACGAACTTCTTGCCTTTGCCGTCGGCTCGAACACTGGCCGTCATTTCCACTCCCGCGCGCCCGGTGACCGCGACCGGCTTGTCGGGGTCAAGAGTGACCGTCGCCAGTGGTTCGGGCGCGGATCGCACCAGTCCATACACCGAACCCGTCAGCTCGCTTGCCACTTTCTCGCTGGACTTGAACTTCACGAGCGTTTGTCGGACGTTCGGAGTGAAGTTCGGGCCGACCACCAGCGGGTTCGCGGCTCCGGGGTTCACAAGAGTCACGGTCCCGTCCGGGTTGACAACTCCAATCGCCCCTCCGCCGAGTTTCTTCACCTGCGGCATCGCGCGATTCGGAGTGTAGTCGGGCACAAGCTTTGCGCTATTTGCACCGATGGACTTGGTGATCTTCACGTTGGCCGAGGAGTGCCAGCCGAGCTTCGGCTCCGGCCACACTTGAAGCACCGCGGCCGCGACATCGGCCAGAGCCGCTGCCTTCGGTAGCTCGAATGCTTCGATCAGCACGGCGCTATGAACGGAAGCGGGCCGTTTCTGTGCTCCGTCGCGTGCTTCGAGTACCACGGCCAGACTCGGAATCGCGGCCACACGCGCCGTCACGCCTTCCTTGGGCTTGCCCGGCTTCGCCAGGTAGGGCATCGAGCCAGGCGCCATGAATCCGCTCACGTTGGCGACCTGAAGATCGGCCGCGTCGCAAATGTTGAGCACTGCGGTCCAGAAGGGCACCTTGCCGGTGTTCACTGTGATTTTCTTGCCGGCAAGTTCATCAGGCTTCAGCCCACCGAGTACCACTTCACAGCCGGCTTGCTTCGAGAGCGCCGCGAGAACCGCGTCGAGGGGAATGCCCTGGGCTTCGATCTCGACCATCGTGGGGGCGAGTGCCCGTTGGCTGGAGACTCGGCGTTCGATTTTGCGAACGAGGTCTTTGGCGCGTTCGGCGATTTCGGGGTTCTCGGACTTGCACGCGGCTCGGAGTTCCTCGAGAGCCAGCACGCCGAGTTCGTCGAGCCGCTTGGTCGCGGCCTCGCGTTCGGCGAAGTCGGAGCTACCGAGTTTCTCGACGAGCTGAGCCGCTTCGCGCACGTTCGGCTGTGGCACCGGAGCGGCCAGCACGAAAGAGGCACCGAGGGTGACGAAAAAGACAACGATATCGCGCATGGGAAAGGCTCGGAGGGCGAAGGCAATTGTGACGAACTGCAACCGGAATCGCGATCAGTCGGCTTGTGGTTCTGTACCCCGCAAGGAGTTTCGGAGTTTCCCAGTCGCAAGTAAAACGAGCGCACCCTGGCTGACAAACAGGGAACTCACACCAGCCTACCGGAAAGCGAACAGCCGGGGCAAGATGCCCCGGCCGCGGAGGTTACATTTGTCTTCGGTAGGTGCCGCGAGCCGAGCGCAAATCAGAGCCGCGACCGTCAGGGAGCGAAAGCCAAGATCGCTCCCTGATGGTCGCGGCTCTGATGAAAGCGAAAAATCAAGATCGCTCCCTGACGGTCGCGGCTCTGATGAAAGCGAAAAATCAAGATCGCTCC
>JAKEEV010000844.1 GCA_022616395.1 Planctomycetia bacterium
ACAGTTTTGGTCGGCAGCGGGATTGGCTCTTGAGCCATCGGCAGCGGAATACGTCCAGCCGCCGGGTTCGCCGGGGTAACACCAGCCAGTGAACTGTTACCGTAAGCCGGGACGTAGATCAGTCGGCGAGCTTCGATGATTCCCAACTCCTTCTTGCCGAACTGATGACCAGAGGGCTTTCCTCCGCGTTTCGCGCCCGGCCCACGAAAGAACCTCGTCGCGATCTTTCCGCGAATCACCTTTAACCCCTGCCACACGCCTTCGACCGTGTGGCTCGTTTCGCCAGACATTCCCCGCACGGGGATTCCGCCGTGAACCCACATCGGGCTGAGTTCGCAATACAGAGGGTCCGCATAGCTGCTCACGTCGAACACCACACTTCCAGCAGGTAAGTTTTCGACGTGATAGCGTGGAACGAACACGCAGCGTGCGAACTCGGTCTTGCGCGACATGGCGACCCTCCGCTTGCCAGACAGAAAGCGATTCGCGGAGGTTCACTGGCTCGTCACTTCTTCTCCAAACAATACAGGAACTTGTCGGAACGGATGAACAGCTTCCCGTCAATAGCGACCGGAGTTGCATGGAAGAGGCTCCCGTCGCGCAGGTCGTTCGTTTCGATCAAATCGAACTCTGGTTTGGCCGCGACAACGAACGTGCGTCCGTCTCGACTGACGTAATAAATCTTCCCATCCGCCAACAGCGACGAGGCGTAGACTTGCCCGGCGCGCGGAACGCGCTCCTCGTACACCACTTTCCCCGTCGCGGCCTCCAGACAGAACGCGGTCCCGCTATTGTCGTTCATGAAGTAAAGGTGCTTGTCGTGGAACACCGGAGACGAGACGTTCGATCCCTTGTTGCCGGTCCAGACGCGGTGAGTCTTCGTCACGTCTCCCTTGCCACCAGTACGAACAGCGAGAGCCGCAACTCCGCTGCGTCCGCCGATGGCATACACAATACCATCGTGAGCCACAATGCTCGGCACCATGTACCACCGAATGTCGGTCGCACAGTTCCAGAGTGCTGTTCCGGTCGTTGGGTTGAAGGCCAGAATCTTCCCCTGGATCGCAACGATCAGCTCGTCCTTGCCGTCCTTGTTCTTCACGACGACCGGCGTGTTCCACGACTCCCGAATGCC
Organism: Planctomycetia bacterium; assembly: GCA_022616395.1. Classification (GTDB taxonomy): domain Bacteria; phylum Planctomycetota; class Planctomycetia; order Gemmatales; family Gemmataceae; genus Gemmata. The sequence continues at coordinate 1,136 of JAKEEV010000844.1, forward strand.
CTTCGCGCGCCACTTCTCCTTGCCGGTCTTCTTGTCAAACGCAAAGAGCGAATCGCTCTCCACACTGGCGTTCACGATGACCAGATCGCCGTACAGAACCGGAGACGATGCGGAACCCCAGCCGTTGATTCGCTCACCCACATCCGCTTGCCAGAGTTGCTTGCCGGTGTGGTCGAAGGCGACCACACCCGACTTGCCGAAGAAGCAATAGACGCGCTCGGAATCCACCGCGGGCGTGCTGGAGGCGTAGCCGTGGCTGTCGCGGATGGTTTCTTGCTCCGGCAACTTCGCCTCGACTGCTTTGTTCCAAACTATCTTGCCGGTCTTGCGGTCGAGCGCAAGAAGGTGTCGGCGAAGATCGGACTGCTGCCCGCGTGGCTGACCGGGCACGTTGTAACCGCTGTAGCAAGTGATGAAGATGCGGTCGCCGATGAACACCGGACTTGAAGTCCCAGCGCCGGGCATTTCCGTCTTCCACGCGAGACCGTCCTTCGCGCTCCACTTGGTCGGAAGCCCCTTCTCCGTGCTGATGCCGGAAACTGTCGGCCCGCGAAACTGCGGCCAATCTCCGCCTGCGGCGGAGAGTGCGAGTGTGAGTGTGAGTGAAGACGAAAGCAGCAGACGTGGCATTGGCGCATCTCGGAAGGGAGTTTGCTACGAAGTACGAGTTTATCCGAATGAAGATGCGTGCTGAAGTGGTTAACCTTTCGGATAAACGCTAATCTCACTTCCAGCCGCCAGAACCACACTTGCAGGTTGAATGCCATTTAACGCGGACCACTCTGGACCGTAGAGCTTGGCCCAATCGACATCCACCGCGAACTCACGCACGGGGTAAACATCCCACTCGGGGTGATTCACCTCGTAGCGAATGAGCTTTCCCCGACGACTTGTACCAAAGCCCCACGAGTGCTCCTTGAACCAGTGTTCCGCGCTGTCAGATGAAGCGCGAATCGCTGGCTTCGAGCCAACCGCGAAGAGCGAATGCACGCGGCCTCCCCACTTCACAGTGTAAGTTGCGGTCAGCGTGTCGGGTTCGTCCTTCACGGACATCGACATGCTCGCAGAACGATATGGCTCGTTGTAAAGCACCCGCGCGAGCGTCGCGACCGTCCACTGAGGCACGAACTCACGCACGAAGCACACCCCGCGTGCTTCTCCGTGCTTCACATAGAAGCGAAGATTCCATTCGGGAAAGTTACGGAAGCCCGGCCAACCGACACCGAGGACGCGCGTTCCAAGGAATTGAAAACCCACGAGACTTGCCCAGCACGAGCCATCGCGACGGTCGAGTTCGCAACCGGGCGGCACCAGCGAACGAAGCAGTTCCTCCAGCACCGCGAAGTTCGCGAGGATGAGATTGCACCAGCGAGCGGTGAGGAACTTTCGACGCATAAAGAGAAGGCAGATTGGCCACAAAAAAGCACAAAACGCACAAAAGGAAAACCGAAGAGGAAGAGCGATTACAACTCAACCCTTCTGTCTTTGTTTTCTTTTGTACGTTTTGTGCTTTTTTGTGGCCAATCCTCTGTCCACTTACCCGGCGGCCATTGGCATTGGTTCCAGTTTCTTGGTGATCAACTCGCGCTGAGTCTCGTAGAGTGGTTCCCACACCTCGTCGAGCGATTCCTTGAACACGTTGCCGATAAGCAAATCCGTGACGTGTCGCTTCAGGTGCGGGTATTTGCGGATGAAGTAGCCGAAGTTGAACCCATCGTAATAGATGTACACGAGCTTCTTCAGCCGCTCCATGCCCTTGAGGTAGTGCGGCCCCCACGCGCCGAGATGTTCGCCCGAAAGGTTGTTGGTTGCCAGTCCCTCGCACACCGCATCGGCCGCGAAGGTTCCCGACGAGAAGGCCAGTTGCAGACCGGAGGAGTAAATCGGGTCGAGGAAGCCGAACGCATCTCCAACCAGCACCCAACCCGGACCCGCGAACCGCGTGCTCTTGTAAGAGAAGTCCTTCGTCGTGCGCCAGATGTCCACGCGCTCGGAGCCTTCAATTCGGCGCTTCACCGCGGGGCAGTTCTCGACTTCACGCCAGAAGATGTCTTCAAGCGATGCATTCTTGTCGCTGAAGATGTAGTCCAGAGCCGCGACCACACCCACGCTCACGATGTCGTTGTGTTGCGGGATGTACCAGAACCAGCCCTTCTTCTCCTTCAGTTGAAGAACGAGCGTTGCACCTTCATCGAGTGTGTTAGGCTCGCGCCTCGCGCCCTTGAAGTACGACCACACGGTCGCCTTCTTCAGTTTCGGGTCAGGAATCCGCAACTTCAGTTTGTGGCTGATGACCGAACTTTGCCCGCTGGCGTCCACGATCACGCGCGGATGCAGAGTCTCCTCGCTCCCGTCGGCGTACTGCACGCGAATGCCGGTCTGCTTGTCGCCGTCGAACATGACATCGAGCACGCGGGCCTCTTCGCGGACATCGACGCCGTATTCACGAGCATTGTTCAAGAGCAGGTGGTCGAACTCGCTGCGAAGCACTTGCCACGTCTGGGTGCATTCGTGCGGGTTGTTCTCGAAGAAGTAAAACGGCTGCGATTCCTTCCCCTGATCGTTGGCGAACTGCACGGAATACTTCTTCACGAACGCGGACGACTTCATCTTGTCGAGCATTCCGAGCCGGCGCAGCGCCCAGTATGTATCGGGCATGAACGATTCGCCGATGTGGAAGCGCGGGAACTTCTCCCGCTCGAAGAGACGAACGGAATGGCCCTTCTGGGCAATCAGCGTGCTGGCGGTCGCACCAGCCGGACCACCACCAATAACAACCACTTCAGGATTTGGG
>JAKEEV010000845.1 GCA_022616395.1 Planctomycetia bacterium
GAGTGCATGACCGACTTTGCGGGTGCCAGTGGGGTTGTGTTTGATCGGGGTAGAATTGCCTCGGGCAGTCGGTTCGGAACTGTTTGTCAGGAGGCAACATGGCCACACGCAAACCAACACCCGAGGATTTGGAACGGATCACGGAATTGGCCAAGCGGTGGGGAAAAATCATCGTCCAAGAGCAGTGGGGTCAACAAGGACCGGGATTGGATGTCAACCTCGAACAAATGGAACAGGTCGCACTGGCCGCCGTCCGCGGATTGCTCGCCGGAACTCTCCAAACTGCCACCGAACAACAAGCCCAACAACTCGGCGACCAACAACCCTGTCCCGACTGTGGCCGCCTCTGCCCCCTAGTCAGCGAAGACCGGACCCTCACCACCGGAGGGGGAACCTTCCAACACTCAGAACCCAAAGCTCACTGCCCGGCCGCTCGCCGGGACTTTTTCCCCCCAACGACCGACTTTGGGACTGACCAGCCACGCTGAGAGTCCCTCCGCCATCCGCAAAATCGTCGGGGCCGGCGGAGAGTTGAAGTCGTTTGCGGCGGCCAAGCGTGTGCTCAAAAGCCTCGCGGAAATCACCATCAGTGCCCAGCACTTCCGCCGATTGACCCACGAGGTCGGTCAGGAGTTGGCTCGGCAGCGGGACCAGGAGGTTGAGAACTCCGTTCACCATCGACGGGGCGAGCCGAGCCAGCCGATTGCTCCGGGTGTCGTCGTGGCAGTTGATGGCTGTAGAGGGGTGTGCGTTGCGGAAAGTGAAATCGTCGGCCGATTGCTCCGGGTGTCGTCGTGGCAGTTGATGGTGGTCGGATTCAGACACGCACGCCTGGTGCGGGTGAGGGGCCGGGGGTTCACGAGCACACTTGGAAGGAAGACAAGCTCGCCTGCCTCTACACGTTGGAGGGGTCGGAGCTGGACTTCGATCCGCACCCCGATCCGCCGCGTGCGTTCACGGACCCGACGCGTGTGGACGAGTTGGCCCGTGACATTCATGCCCAACGAGGTACCAACCCAGATTGGCCGAGTTTGCCAGCATCCGCTCGCGAACCGACATCCACCAAAGATTTGCCAGCCGCTCTTAAAACGGCTCGCAAGACCCAGCGGGTGTGGCCGCCGGTGCGGGGCAAGCGGAGTTGCGTGGCGAGTATGCAAGAGGGCGACGAGTTCGGGAAGATGGTGGCAGCGGAGGCTTTTGCGCGGAACTTCTATCAGTCCAAGCGTCGAGCGTTTTTGGGAGATGGTCAGCGTTACAACTGGACAATTCAGCGGAAGTGGTTCGAGGACTTCGAGCCGATTGCGGATTTCGTTCACGTACTGTCGTACCTCTACGCGGCGGCAACTGCGATCTCGGAGGATGTGAGTGAGCGTTGGAGGCTGTATGTGGGTGGGATGAGTTCGTGTTGGCAGGGGAAGGCCACCGAAGTGGCGTCCTCGATCCGCGAGATTGCGGAACGGAAAGGTTGGAGTCCGCCCGAACCGGATACGCCCGAGACGGATTGGCGTGTGGGAGTGGATCGAGCGATAACGTATGTGACGAACAACGCGGTTCAGATGAACTCTCCCCGCTACCGGCGAATGGGTTTGCCGGTGACCAGTGCGGCGGTGGAGTCGTTGATCAAGGAAGTGAACTACCGCGTGAAGGGAACGGAGAAGTTCTGGAATCACCCGCAAGCAGCCGAAGCGATCTTGCAGGTGCGTTCGGCGATGCTCTGTGACGACGAACGGTTGGAGCAGTATCTGGCTTCCCGACCCGGATCACCTTACCGATACCCACGACGCAACAAGCCGACACCACAACGTCGCGCCGCCTAAAAAACGCAAAGCCGGTCATGCACTC
>JAKEEV010000846.1 GCA_022616395.1 Planctomycetia bacterium
AGCGCTGTGAATTGGCGTCACCGAAGTGCCCAGGATCGCGTTCAGACCGGCAATCAGTTCCAACAGGTTCACACTGTTCCCCGTGCCGACGTTGTACACTCGCCCGGAGACGCCCGGTGTGTCCGCCGCGAGCAGAAGAGCCTTCGCCACATCGGACACATAGACGAAGTCACGCGACTGAAGCCCGTCACCGTGAATCGTGGGCGTGCGGCCAGACGTGAGAGCCGCGGTGAAGATGGCAATGACGCCGGAGTATGGGCTATCGGCGCGCTGACGAGGACCGAACACGTTAAAGAACCGTAAGCGGACTGTTTCGATGCCGTAAGAGTGAGCGAAGGACTCCGCGTAGAACTCGCCGGCCAGCTTTGCTGCCGCGTAGGGAGAAAGAGCCATCAGCGGTGTGTGTTCGTCCTGCCCGTTCGGGTCGCTGGCGTTTCCGTAGGCGCTTGCGCTGGCGGCATACACCACTCGGCGCGCTCCGGCCTTGCGTGCCTCGTGTAACACATTGAGCGTGCCCGTTGCGCACGCGGCGTGACTGGCAAGCGGATCTTCGACACTTTTTGCCACCGAAGCCAGAGCCGCGAGATGAAAGACCACCTCGCACCCCGCAACCGCACGCTCGACCGCAATCGAGTCGGTGACGCATCCCTGAATCAGTTCCGGTGCGGGCGAAATGTGAGCGAGGTTCTCCGCTGTGCCCGTGGAGAGATTATCCAGCACGCGGACCTTCCTTCCGGCCGCGGTTAATGCTTCCGCCAGATGCGAACCGATGAACCCGGCTCCACCAGTAACCAGACACATTCCAGGCATACCCGCTCCTGAGAGTGAGCCAAAATAGGACGGGCTTTCTAGTCCGTCTCAGACGGCCCAGAAGGGCCGTCCTACGAAGAAGCGCCACGAGCGCAAGTCGGACGGGCTTTCTAGCCCGTCTCTTCAAGACAGACGGCCTAGAAAGGCCGTCCGACTTGGCGTGCCAAACAAAACCACCCGACCGCTCATCGGTCGGGTGTCAGCGACATGCTCAGTATACGACACGGTTACGGTGTAAACTTGCTGGGAGTTGGGATCATCGGCAGATCGCTCCCGCCGGTCTTCTTTGGGTCGAGCATCTTCGGATCGAGAGGCCGCGGAGGGGTGAGTGGTGTTCCGGGAACCAGAACTGGCGGCTTCGGGATAAATGGTCCCGTTGGCGGATTCGAGATGTTCCCTGGCCCGATTCCCAAATACGGGTACGGGCACACCTCGTCCCACTTCCTCCACTGAGTTTGGAAGTAACCGAAGCACGCGCCGGGGCAAAGGTTAACCGAATACAGCTCCTTGCCCTTGTGCGGTCGGGCGTGACCCTTGCCCAAAAGCGCCGGTCCGCCGATCGCGACTCCGCTCTTGGTCTTGCCGTGTTCGCACGCGGCGCAGCTTCCCGTTGGAATGGGGAAAAGGTTGCCCGGCTCTGAAGCCGGCGCGGAGGGGACATCAGAAGCCGAAGCAGATCCACTCACCCACATCCCAACCGCCACGCTCGCCGCGACGATAACCTTCCTGGTTAGCCGGGCAAGGAAGTAGCGAATGCTCATACTGAGACTCCTTTCGCAGTCGAGAGCGTCAATCGTGAGTTACCGCCTGAAAGTGCCAACCGTTGCTCCGATGCCAGCGGCTGTACTGATGACCGATCCCCCGCGCCGAGTGGGGAATCCACCCATGCTCGGAGGAAAGCCGACAGTCGGGCCAAGCACTCCATTTCCGTTCGCCACGCCGTTCGGGTACCAGGTGCCGTAGTTTCCTCCGTACCAGTGGCCGAGATCGTTGAAGCGCCCGACCACGCCCGTTGGCGGAAGGAAGGGATCAACTCCGGGCGGAAGCGGTGCGGCTTGAGCTTGCGGATAGACGAAACCGGGCGCTTGCGGGCCACCAGGGTTACCCATTGGCAATCGCTGGCCGAGAATTCCCTGTCCGGGGTTGGGCTGTGGAGGAACTCCAGGCCGGAACATGTTCTGGAACTGCGTGTATCGCGGGCGAATCGGCGGCTGCGGTTGCGCCGAGATCGGAGCGAACGAAGCCAGTTCAAGGAGCACGAAGACCGCCAGCGCGGATACGCGAACCGACATCACTGACTCCTGCGTTGTGTTACGAGCGACGTAGTCGTTTATCGTAACACAGGCAACTCCGTAGGACAGGCATCTTGCCTGTCTCTTCCAAATGACAGGCAAGATGCCTGTCCTACAGAAAACGACAGGCAAGATGCCTGTCCTACGAAAAACGACATCGGCGGAGGAGCGCCTGCTCAGTCAGGCACTCCACCGCCGGTAATGGACTTCCCCACAGAGCGAGACCGCACGCCGGGAAGAATCGGTCCGTCAGGTCGTCATGGCAAAATCG
>JAKEEV010000847.1 GCA_022616395.1 Planctomycetia bacterium
CCGAAACCGAAGGTTGAGCCAAAACCGAAGGTCGATCCGAAACCGAAGGTTGACCCGGTTCCGCCTCCGAAGCCGAAGGTAGAGCCAAAGAAGGATCCGAAGACGGACCCGAAGAAAGATCCCAAGAAGGAGAAGGACAAGAAGGAAGATAAGAAGGAGAAGGACAAGAAGGGTGATCCGCCGCCCAAGACGGAACCACCCGAACTCGCTCCTTCTCCACGCGGGTGATCATTCGGGAAACGAAGACCGGCTAAATCCGGGGACTCCAACCAAGCAAGTTGGAGTCCCCGGATTTAGCCGGTCTTCGTTTCACCATCCGAAGGCGAAACTCGAAACCCGTCGCTGACGCTTCCGGCTCCGATTAAGAACCGTCGCGACGCTTCCGGCTCTGATTCACCGTCACAGCGGTTGTTTCATCGCCCGCACGCCATCGAGGAGCTTGCGGAACTCCGGTGTGTTGCGGATGGGGTCAAGATCGGGGTCAGTCTCGATGTAGTCGTGACCAAAGCCCGCGCGAAGGGCCAGCGTCAGTAATCGCATGGCCTCAGTGCGCGAACCGGGGCGCGTCTTGTCGAGCAGAGCGTAAATCCCCGCGACCTGATAGATGTTCCTCGGTGTCGAATCCCGCTTGAGAGCCTCCTGCGCGTCCGCGAGCGCTTCCTTCACATTGCCCAGTCGGGCGTGCAACACTCCGCGGCCAGCTCGCGCCGGAACATAGTCCGGATACATCTTCAGAAGTTGATCGAGCGTCTGGATTGCCTCCTGGGGCTTATCAAGTTTGCTCAACACGTGCGATTTGTTTTGCATCGCGGCCAGCGCACGCGGATTAACTTCCAGTGCGGCCTCGAAGTCCGCAAGCGCCGCGGGAAGATCGGTACTGAGCCGCGCGATTCCCCGCGCGATCAAACTCACATCGTCAGTCGCTTGCTCGCGAAGTCCATCTGCCAGATCTTGCTTCGCTCCCTCACTGTCGCCCTTCAATTCCTTGAGTGTGGCGCGTTGGAAGAGCACCCGCCCGCGTGGTGCTCCGAGTTCGGCGGCCTTCTCCAGGTCACGCAGACTCGCGTCGAAATCCTTCAGACGCTGGTGCGCAATCGAGCGGTTCAGATACAGGTCGTAGGCAAGCGGGCGGTTTTGAGATACGTCGGCGAGGTGAGGACGCAACTCGCTCGCCTTGTCGAGATCGGCTTTCGCACGCGCGTTATCCCACAATCTCAGCGCGACCAACCCGCGAGCGTAGTACCCTCCAGAGTGATCCGGCCACAGCGCAATCGCCGTTGTGTAGCACGCGAACGCATCTGTCAACTGTCCCAGTTCCTGATGCGCAAGCCCCAAGCTCAGATTCGCCCAGAAGTCGCCCGGTTCAAGTTCCACCGACCGCCGAAGTAACTCAATCGCCACTCGGAACCGGCCACCGGTTAGCGCCTCGGTTCCGGAGAGGAAGTAGTCCCGCGCGGTCACGAGGCTGGTTTCCTTCGCCCGGTCGGTGGAACGAGTTGCCTCCGCGTCCTTGCCGAGTCGGCGGAACAACTCCGCTCGCTGTTCCCAGACGGCTCGCGGAGTGTCCCCTCCGGCCACTCGCTCCGCCAGAGCGTTCACCCGGATCGCTTCTCCCAAAGGACCGTTCTCGCCAGTGCCGGGCTTGGCTCGAAGTCCATACCCGCGCGCCAGAAGCAAGCACGTCTCGGTGAGTCGGGCACGAATCCGCTTCTGCTCGGCCGCGGGGAGCCGCTGAAACGAGTTGCGCCATTCCCACTGATCGTCCTCGGGAAGTCCGTAGCGTGCCAGAATCGCCTTGCACTGAGCAATCCCGGCGGTGAGCGTTTCCGGGTCAGGAGCCTTCGTGCTGAGCAAGTAATGAGCGGCTTTCAGGTCTTCATCCACTTGCCGGGCTGTCGATGCGGCCACGGTGCGTTCCGATTCGAGAACTGCCTTCGCCGCCGCGAGGTCCAGTTCCTGTTGTCGGGTGATCGCGGCCGCCTCCGCGCGCTTGGCCCGATCGGTCGCCGCGAAGATTGCCAGCAGGCACATGCAGAGAGTTGCCGCCGTGGCTGTTCCCAGGCTCAAGTTTGAACTGAACCGAGGATGACGCTTCCCCCACTTGCGAAGTCGCTCGCGGATCGAAGGAACCCGGACGTGGTGAAGCGGCTGGTGAGTGCGGTGCAAGTCGAGATCGTCTCGAAGATCGGCCGCGGATTGATACCTGCGTGCTGGGTCTGGCTCCAGGCACTTGCGAACAATCGCTTCCAGCCCCGGAGAGACACTCTTGTTGAGTCTCCGGAGACGCGGAGGACGACCCGACCGCTCGGCCAGCATCTGGGGCAACTCCTCCTCCAAGTTCCCGGTTGGGATTCGGAAGGGGTGTTCTCCCGTGAGCAGTTCAAACAGGATGATTCCCAGCGCGTAGACATCGCTGCGTGCATCCGTGGCTGGGATTCGGTCGCGCACGGATTGGAGATGTTCCGGGGCCATGTAAGGAAGCGTTCCGCCAACGGGCGAACCCGGAGCCGCGACCCGGAGGCGAAGATCCTCGGACACTCCGAAGTCCAAAAGCATCGGTTCGCCTTCATCCGTGAGCAGAACGTTCGCCGGTTTGAGGTCGTTGTGCAAAATGCCGTGCGCGTGAGCGTGTTCCAGTCCGTCCGCCAGCCGCGCGCCGATCCAACAGACCGCGTCCGGGTAAGTGATGTCACGCAACACCTCAACCGGTCGACTTCGGCGCGCGGGTCCGCGTGCGATTCGCAACTGCTCTTCAAATACCTCTGCTGTCGTGGAGGGCGTCCCGGACAGTTTGGGACCGGTCCCCGCGCTCGGTCTTGACCCCAGAGCGGGAATGTTGGTCTCGTCGGTGAGAAGTCTGAGTGTTTCGAGCAACTGCCGACCGGTGGCGGGGACCGTGGCGTGCTTGTGGAACCGGCGGAGGAGGTGTTCGAGTGTCGCAACTCCAAAGAACGGCATACAGACCGCCTGGAACAGCCCGGCCTTGTGAGTGGAGTAAATCGGAACGATGTTTGTGTGTTGAAGCCGGGCGAGAGTTTGCGCCTCGCTACTGAGGTCTGGCGAAACTTTCAGAGCCACGAATCGGTCGGCCAAAGCTCCCTGGCGGGCAAGATAAACGCGCCCAAACGTTCCTCGACCAAGCACCGCCACCAGATCAAACCCGGCCAGTTGACTGCCGACTTCGGGGAAGCGTTCCAGGGCGGCTCGCAGGTGAGTTGCCGCCGCCGGATCGGACTTCCGCAAGTGGTCGAGGATGGCCGCGGGTTCGAGATTGGCTTCGGCTGGCAGCGGTTTGCCGGCCCAGTTTCGGATCGTCCCCGCGTCGGCGGTGGCGTGTGGAAGGGATTCTGGCTGAGTCGGAGGCGGACGGAGATCAAGCGTACTCATTGGGCGGAGTGGTGTTAGAGGGGGATCAGGAGGGCGTTCCGCGGTGACGGAACACTCCACTTACCCCTTAGCACACAACCAAGCGGTCGGCGCGTTAACAGGTGTGTAAATCGCGATTATCAGAAGAGTTGAAATATCCTCTTTAATTTGACTCACCGGAATTTTCAGCTAGGTTTCGCCACGCGGCACTGCGCGGGAAGTTCGCATTTTGAGGCTCCAAAACACTCTTTGAAGCGTTGCGGACCCACAAAACACGGCTTTCTTGCGTGAGGAGCCACCCTGACCCCCTGCCGAACCTGCCCCGGTCGGCCGCCCACAAAACGAGAACTGCAATGAACCAGTCGCTCCCGTCCCAGCGTCTGTCGTTCGAGTTGCTTGAAGATCGCCTCACCCCAGCATTCGGCACTCCCTGGTATGATGGGACAAGCCTCACCCTGAGTTTCGTCCCGGATGGAACCGACATCTCTGGCGAAACCAGCAATCTTTCAGAGCTGCTTGGGTCCGCACTCACCCAGTCACAATGGAAACGGGAGATTCTCCGCGCCTATCAGAGCTGGTCGGCTCGGGCGAACCTCAACGTCGGGCTTGTCGCTGATGGCGGACAAGCGATGGGCATCTCGGGTGCTCCTCAAGCCGACATCCGGTTCGGTGACATCCGAATCGGGGCCAGACCGCTCTCGGCTCCCGGCACCGACTACTCGACGATGGCGGGCGCGGCTGGGTTCGATTACAACAGTAAGACCTGGGCGGGCGATCTGGTCTTCAACAGCCAGTATCAATTCGGAATTGGCGGGACACTCGGTCAGCAGAGCGATCTGTTCACCGTGGCTCTTCACGAAGCGGGCCACTCCTTCGGCTTCGCGGACTCGCACAGCGATTCAACCTCGGTCATGTGGGCAAGGTACGAGGGGGTTCGCACGGACCTTGCCGAACAAGACATCACCGCGCTTCAGGACCTCTACGGCGTCCGGGTGGACGATCAATTCGAGGGGCAATCGGGCAACGGAACTCTCGCGACTGCTTACAACCTCACGACCAACGGGAATCTGCTCGCGGTTTCAGGCGACATCACCCGGCTGACAGACGTGGACTACTACTCGTTCACGACGCCCGATGCGCTCAGTGGTGTGGGTGGGTTGACAGTGGACCTCCAGGCATCGGGGATCAGCCTGTTGACGTCACGGGTCACGGTCTTCGACTCGCAGGGTCAGATGGTCGCCAGTGCGCAGAGCACCGACCCGCTGGCCAACAACCTGTCGTTCGCGATCCCGAACTATCAGGTGTCCTCGACGTATGTCGTGAAGGTCGAGGGGAGCGGAAGCGATGTGTTCTCGATTGGCGCGTATGTCCTGAAACTCAACTACTCCTCCAGCGCTTCCACCGGGTCGGGAAGCCTTGATCCAAGTGCAATGGTGACCACTGCCTACTTCACCAACACCGAACTGACCATCTCGAACACCACACTCACGGCGGCAGCCACTCTGACTCCGGTCAGCACCAGCAGTCTGGCCAACACCTTTACCCTCACGGGTGCGATTGACAGCTCAACGGATGTGGACTGGTTCACGATCACGCCGAGCGCCTCCACGCAGTTCACCGGAACGCTCTTCGTCGGGGCAATCATGGCGACCGACGGGTTGCGCCCAGAGGTGTCGGTGTACAACACGGCCGGCGAGTTGCTTTCGAGCGTCGTGACGATGAACGAGGACGGGGCGTATCAAGTTCAACTGGCGAGCGCGGTCGCGGGCACGACCTATCACATTCGCGTCTCGGCCGCGGATTCGACCAGCTTGCGAAGTACGGGAACTTACGCTCTGGGTGCGACTCTGGCTCCGGTGGGCACGACTCAGTTCGACGACGTCGTTTCGGACACGCTCTCGGCGGCCGAATCGGTCCAGTACAGCAAGATGGAGGTGGCCGGCGACCGGTTAACTCAGTTCGCGTTGACCGCGACCGGCGGATCAACTTCAGCGACGACGGCGGTTCGGATGAGTGTGTTCGACTCGGCCGGGCATCTGGTCTTCACCACGGTCGCGGTTGCCGGTCAATCTCTCAGCACAGCAGCGGTGTGGCTCCCCTCCGGCGACTACACGGTGGCCTTCAACGCGGCCACGCAAGACGGCTCGAGCATCGAATCGTTGGGGTTGGCGGTCGAGGCCCGCACACTGAGCGACCCGATTGATCCTTACGTCGAGAATCCCACCAGCCCGCCCGCTCCCCAGAGTCCGATTTCGATTGCGGCCCCGACTACCGACCAGCCGGTTGGCCCCATTCTCGACCCGATCACCAACCCGTTCCTGGGTCTGTTCGGGTTCTGGTCCTGACCGCCGGGACTCCTGACCGGCGGTTCCTGCCTGACTTCCAACCCGAAAGAACCACCCCGCGTTCTCTCTGCTTTCGCCATGCGTCCGAGGTTATCGCCCAAACTCGTCCCACCACGCATTGGAGTTCACTCTCATGACTGCTGAACTGCCCCCTCCCAGTACCGAAGATTCGGTCCAGACGTTTCGTACCCCGAAAAGTGAACTGGTTCGGGCCGTCAACGACGCGGCCTGCCTGGTCTACATTTACCCAACCGGACCGCAGATGGGCACGCGTTACGCGCTCAATGGCGAACCGGTCTTCATCGGTCGGCAAGAGGATTGCGTTGTTCGCAATACCGATGGCTCGGTCTCGCGCTACCACGCCAAACTCGTGCGCGGAAACGATGGCGAATACACCGTCAGCGACCTCAACAGCACCAATGGCACGTTCGTCAACAATCAGCGCAAGCAAGAGGGAGTGTTGCGCGATGGGGACTATTTACGCATCGGCAACTGCATTTATCGCTTCCTCGCGGGCGGGAACATCGAAGCCGAGTATCACGAGGAGATTTATCGCCTGACGGTTCTGGATGGGTTGACTCAGGTTCACAACCGCCGGTATCTGACGGAGTTTTTGGACCGCGAGATTGCCCGCAGTCACCGACATAACCGCTCGCTGGCTCTGGTGATGTTCGACATCGATCACTTCAAGGCGATCAACGACAATTACGGACACCTGACAGGCGACATGACATTGCGGGAACTATCCACTCGCGTCAAGGCGGTTGTGAGGCAAGATGAACTCCTGGCTCGCTATGGAGGAGAGGAGTTCGCGGTGGTGCTTCCCGAAGCAGAATTGGCGGAGGCACGATTGATCGCGGAGCGCATCCGCGCGGTCACGGAATCGCACCCCTTCGTGTTTAACGGAGTCAGCTACACGGTGACGGTGAGCCTGGGCGGCGCGATCACCCGCCCGGCCGCTCAACTCAACACAACCGAGATCATCGCCGAGGCGGATGCCAATCTGTACAAGGCCAAGCTCGCGGGCCGAAATCGGGCGATTGTTGGCTAAGGCCAAGTAGGACGGGCTTTCTAGCCCGTCTGTCTTTTGACGAGACGGGCTGGAAAGCCCGTCCCACGAAACGCACTTCCTCTGGGTGCAGGAAGAGATTTTGGCGTTGTGGAGGTTTGACCCAGCCGGCTCACGCCGGCGGTTCGACAATGACCAATCCACCCAGCCGGCATCAGCCGGCTGGGTTCCTTCAACTCTCACCATGCTGGAACCGCTCTTCGTGGCGCGGTAATCTGTGGCTCTTACCCACAAGGATTCCCGCCATGAGCACACCCTTTTTGCAGTATTTCAACATCGA
>JAKEEV010000848.1 GCA_022616395.1 Planctomycetia bacterium
AGATACACCAGCCAGTCGAAATCGCGACGAATGCAAAGCAACTGTCTGCGAATCGGCGTCTCCACTGTCGCGGCAGCAAGAATCAGCGCGGCCGCGGCTTCCGGAGATGTGGCGTTCTCACGCAAGCGAGCCACACGAGCCGCGCAGCGTGCTGCGAATGCCTCGCGAGCCACGCGCGGGAGCTTCGCCACTTCCTCCGAAGCGGGGACCAGTGGACGATCCGCGCGCGGCTCCTCTGATGTCCCGGCGTCAAGGAGTTCCACGCCACCTCCGGGCAGTAGGCGCCCGCGGCTTTTCACCGGCGGCATCGGCCTCTGATAGATCGGTGGCCCGACTTCACCTTCAAAACAGTCAGCTTCCTTCACTGGAGGAGGGCCACTCGGCTTGCGACGGCGTTTGGACATGGCTACCTCGCGATCAGAAGTTCCTCTCGCGCGACAATAAGGCGTCGCGTCTTCCACCTCAATCGGAGTTCGCGCGAGAGCCAGAACTCGTACCACCCCAACCCCGGAAAGACGACCGGGCGGATGGAATGTGCGACTTCAACAACGCCGCGGTTCGAGCGAAACGCAATCTGGGCGTAAGGTCGCGTCCACAGTCGTTGTGGCCTGCCCGGTGCATCATTCCAGAGCAAGGTCAAGAAGAACGGAATCGTTGCCGCACCCGCGTTCATGTTAAACACGCGGAGATACGACCAGAGTTCTTCCACCTCGAAGGGAAACTCCGTTGCGGGTGGCACTCCAATACGGTGACACACGCCTTCCAGTGTTCGCGGCTTGTGAGGTCCCGGCGGCCCCTCCCACGGTGCGGCCCGACACACGATAAAGTGCTTGATAACAAGTTTCGGCCTCGCCATCGGGCGACCTCCGACACTTCCACTTTACCACAGTCGAAGTCAGCCCGCGACGACTGGCAGCTTTCGACGGCCGAGGCCCTCCGTGTCGGTGGTCTTTGGAATGCGGTGCGCATTCTCGCTTTCCCAGCGGACGAGTTCCTCCATCAGAGCATCCACAATCTCGCTCTCCGCCACGCGACGAACCATCTCGCCATTGCGGAAGATCATCCCCTGACCGTTGCCGGCCGCGATGCCGATGTCCGCTTCGCGCGCTTCGCCGGGGCCGTTCACCACGCAACCGAGCACGCTGATCTTCACCGGCAGGCGCTTGCCTTTGAGTCGCGATTCCAACTCCGCGATGATCTTCTCCAGGTCGATGGCGAGTCGGCCGCATGTTGGGCACGCGATGAGTTCCGGTCGGCGCACGCGGCGCTGAGTGGCTTGCAGAATGTCGAACGCGGCCGCTATCTCCGGAACCGGATCGCCCAGAAGCGAAATGCGAATGGTATCGCCGATGCCATCCAAGAGAATCGGAGCAAGGCCCGCGGCGCTCTTTGTCACTGCGTAAGGCGGTTTGCCGGCTTCCGTGATGCCGATGTGAGTGGGGTAATCGCACATCTGCGCGAACAGGCGATACGCTTCCACTGCAACAAGCACATCGCTTGACTTCAGGGACACGATGATGTCGCGATAGCCTTCGCTCTCGGCCACTTCGATGTAGCGCAGCGCGCTTTCGACCATCGCGGGCGGACAGGGGAACTCGTACTTCTCGCACAGCTCGCGTTCGAGGCTCCCCGCGTTCACGCCAATTCGCATCGGCAATCCGCGCTCCTTCGCCTTGCGCACCACTTGGCGGAATCGCTCGTGTGTGGTGTCTCCGGCCTTGTTGATGTTACCGGGGTTTATGCGAATCTTGTCGATGGGGTGATCGAGAGCCGCGAGTGCCATCTTGTAGTCGAAGTGAATGTCGCAGATGAGCGGGATGCCGATCTGCTTTTTGATCTGCGTGAGCGCCCCTGCGTCTTCGGGCTTGGGCACCGTGACGCGAACCAGTTCGCATCCGGCTTCTTCAAGCGCGTGAATCTGCTTCACCGTTCCTTCGATGTCACTCGTCTCGGTCGTTGTCATGGATTGAACCCAAATGGGATTCGTCCCACCGAACACGCGGTTTCCGACCTTCACCTCGCGCGTCTTATGGCGCGGCTTGCCAGGAACCTTCTGGGCGGAGGTGAGAATCGAAAGATCGAATCGAGACATTGTCGGACCTGGGTTAAAGTCGATTGCGGCCACCGCACTCCCTCGGGAGTGCGGTGGAGAAGTCAGGGCGTGAATGTGCTTGACCGTTCCTTCGACGTCACTTCAATTCGGCCACAGTACAAGACTGTGGAAATACAACCAGGAGGTGAGGAGCCTCCACTCCGATACCATTTCACATCCATCACCCCCGTCGTTACTCATTCAACCGGAGAAGCGCTCAACAGGCAACGCCAACACCGGCTTGCCCTTTCCTTCTTTGCTTGCGCCGGGCATAATCCGCCGGCTGATTTCCACAGAACGGAGGACGAACGATGACGGCATTCGGACGCTGGCGGATTCCCGCAATCGTGAGCGTGATGATTCTGGGTGCGATGGTCGCGGTGAGTTCGGGAACGCCTCCACCAGCATTGCCCGGCGCTCCGGGTGGCCCAACTGTCTTACCACCAACAACTCCTCCGCCTGTTCCTCCTTCGTCTCCGTTCGACAAACTGAAAACTCCTCCTGAGCTTCCTCCACTCCGGTCACCCCGGACCACAAGCGCGCAAATACTGGAGGAGTGTATTTGCCGTTGAAGGGAAAAGGCGAACAGTTCGCTCTTGTGTCCGTCAACACTGCAACCCGAAAGCCCGTCTGGACCACCGCGGTGCCTCAAGCGATCACGGCTCCGGTCGTTGCATGCGGAGAGAGCGTGTACTTCGTTTCGGGGAGCGTTCTCTATCGCGTCCACGCTGACTCCGGTGTGGTGTGTTGGAAGCACACGCTTCCCCTGAACACGGGCGAAGTGCTCACCGAGTTCACATTCGCCACCGGCGAACTTCGAGCTTCTGGCCCTGGTGTGCTGGTGCGAATCACGGAGCGGACACCAACCCCACTGCCAGAACCCACACCAAACTCGATGACACCGCCAGCAGACATCAACTGAACGCTTCGACGCAAAGAGCACCGCGAGTGCCGAGAGCAATGGTGAACACGAACGCGATGGGTTTGCGCCCGCTTCTGGGTAGAATCGGGCACCTCATGCTGGAGGCGTCCCGATGGCCAGTCGCGTTCCACCGGCGTTGAACCTCGCGGTGCTCTGTTCCTACGTCGAGTTCGATGGCAACGGCCGACCGTTCAGTCTGGTCGAACCAACGCATACCATCTCCGTCCCGCCCAGGACCGACGGGAAACTTCCCGCGCCGGAGTTGGCCGTTTACGTGCAACTCGACGATGAAAATGCACTTGGAACCTTCTGGTTTTCGATTGAGGTGAGAACCGCTTCCGGCATCGTTCTTCCCGGCGGGCGATCCAGACCAGTTGAAGTGACGTTCGATGGACAGCCTGATCCGCTTCAACTCCGCGAAGAGGTGTTCCCGGTTCGCGATCTGGTGTTCCCCGAACCAGAGAGATACCATATTCATGTAATGTGCAATCACATGTCGCTGCACAGCCGCGAACACACACAACCACCACTCCGAATCCGCGCCATCCCAGCGGAGCAAACACGAGGCTAACGCAAATGGGCACTCCCAACGCCGACCCGAACCGGGGCTGGACTCGGTTGAGCAATCCGGTCACGCCGAAGGTTATGGTCTTCGGTGGCCCGCCGGCCGACAGTTCCGAAACTCCCCACACGGAGATGGTGGTTCAAGTGACTCTCTCATCGAAGGCTCACCCGGATGATGTGGCCGCAGTGATCGACCGGCTCCAGGCTGCGATCAAGGACGCGACCGCAGCAACCGGCGGACGACTCGATATCCAGTTCGCGCTTCCTGAAATCGTTCGCGAATAACGCGACCGGCCGAACGGTTCAGCCGGTCGAAATGACTCCGATCACTTCTCCGGCTTCTCGGGCGGTGTAATCGTCTTGGCCTGCTTGATCATCTCGCGGCACGCCTTCTCGCACTTGCGGCACTCCTCCGCGCACTTCTTCATCATCGGGTCGTTCGGGAACTTTTCACAGGCATCTCCACATCGCTTGCACGCATCAGCACACGCAATGCAAATCAAATCCGAGAACGGGCCGAACTTGGCCACCACGCGAGACGCGGCCGAGCAGATCGTGGCGCAGTCCTGGCAGGTCTTGAGCGTTTCGAGATGTTCCTTCTTCCCATCGGCAACGAGTCTGGCGCAGTGACCCGCACACAGATCGCAGAACCGTGCGCAGTCGTCACAGGCCTTGGAGCAATCCAGGAACTGGGTCATCTTCGGGTCGACCGGATGAATGGGTACTTCATCAGGCGGAGCGGGTTTCTCCCCGGCCGGGGCATACAGCCCCACAATCGCGAATGCACCGGTCATCAACCCGAGTATGGCGAAGAACTTGATGTGGCTCATGTTTCCCCTCCGCTTGAGGAGTTTCGCGCGGAAATGCTACCGCTGCGAACTCGCGCGGTGACGCGATAGGGAAGACATGCAAACCGCGCGCCGGCTCTTACGCGGCTCGGCGCTCACTTTGCTTGAGCCACTTCTGCATACCGAGCAACTCCTTCTCCCACTCCTTGCCGAAGCGCCTGCGGCCGAAGGCGTCGTAGAGCAAGTCGAGTGTCTCGATAAGCCCGCGAATCTGGTTGGCGCGCTCTTCGAGCTTGGCGCGCGCTTCGGTAATGCTCTCATCGGGTGGCGGAAGCTTTGCCCCGGCGACCGCGAGCGTCTCCGCGTGCAGAGTCAGTTCGTATTGCTCGCTGTGACGAACCAGTGTCAATCCGACCTTGCGCGGAAGCTTGCCGCTCTGGATCGCTCGGCGCGCTTCGGGCAATCGCGTTGGCCCTTCGCTTGAAATGGTCTCGTATCCGGTCTGACCGCGCGGGCATTCGAGGGTGAGCGTGCGGGCGAGCATCATCGTCAGTTCGGAGTTGTCCGCCAGCGTGATCGTGTCGGATTCCACATCCGTGTAGTACCACAACCACAGTAGAAACTCGTTGCCGATGAAGTCGCGGCTGCTCTCGTCCGCGATCCACGCGACATCCGGAGGAGTGACACCGGGCACGAACGCACTCGGCGCGGAATCATCGACCTGGCGAGTGCGCGAGTGCAACTCCGCGAGTTGATACGCGCGCCGACCGGCGGTCACGCAGTCGAGTTCCGCGCCGAAAGTTTGCTCGAAGAGGCTACACAACCGGTCGATCTGAGCAAGCGAAGTTGCTCCGAAGAGAACTTCGTTGGTGAGGCGGTCCCACAGGACGGGATAGCACTTCCGCTTGCGGTATCGGCCGTCTTTTGCTTCCTGTTCGAGGCGGTCGCGGGCGATTTCCTTGGCTTCGCGTTTCTGTCGCGCGCTGGGGAATCCGCTGGGGTTGTTCTTGGAGAGCGCCTTCAGTTCCACCGCGAAGTACGCGCGCAGAAGGTCAGCGGGGAGCTTGTCGGTATCCACTCGCAGGTCGAAGGAGAGCGTGTCGTTGATGATGTTCTTGGCGAGGTGGAAGTCGGTGTCAAGGATGTGTTCGCCCGCGGTCCAGCCGGTCTCGACTCCATCGGCGGAGGCGATCCGCTGCCGGCCAGCCTGGCGGTCCTTGAGTCGGTCAAGGTGTTCGTCGGTGAACACTCGCGGGACGGGACCGTTGACCTTGAAGCGCAAGTAGCTGACTCGGCCCGAAAAGAAGCCCATCGCACGACCTCCATGTCTGAAAGGCAAGTGGTGAGTGGTAAGTGGTGAGTGGTGAGTGAAAGACAGAAGACCAGAGCCAAGAACGCTTCTGTCTTTGCCTTTCACTCACCACTCACCACTCACACCTTCCGAACACTTTCCGAACGCGAAGCGGGGTCAACTGACCAGCACGGCTTCGCTGACTTCGCCATCCTTACGGCGCATCTCTTCCAGAATGATCGGATGCCAGGCGGTGTCGCGCTCATCGGCAGGCACGTAATTTTCGCGTGCCCAGCGCCGAAGCCGGAGTTCCTCGATAAAGTCCACGTCGGAGAGTACCCCAGTGCTGACCATGGCTCGACCCTTTCGATCCGTTAGCCCGCATTCGTAGCGGGCCTCATCGCGCTTGAGGCCATCGTCCCGTAGATGGAAAAGCCGATGAGGAGAGGTTCTGCCGATTGTGCGGCAGCGCTCGAAGTATACCGACCGCAGCATGATCGGCAACGGGGCAGGTGGAATTTACTGGGAAATCGGAACGAACGTGTCAGATAAGAAGACTGGGTAAACTTTGCGGGTTATGGAAAGTTCCTCACTGGCGGATTGACCCCGCGTCCGGGATGTGGCATTTTGTGCGGAAGTGAACAGGCAATCACTTCACGGAGCCGTTCCACGAGTCGGATTTGGCGGACGGGCTGGGATCGGTGTACTTGCCAACAGCCTTCGCGGTGAAGAACCCTCGGCCGCGACCGCGTGGGAATGGCAGTATGTGTTCCCGGCACACAGGATCTCGACGGATCCGCGATCAGGGGGTGAAGTGCCGACACCACCTGCACGAGTCGGGGATGAACCGCGTATTGATGGAAGCGGTGCGGGCGGCGGGGCTGGCGAAACACGTTACGAGTCACAGTTTCCGGCACAGTTTCGCGACTCACTTGATTGAGAGCAGAACAGACATCCGCACGGTTCAGGAGTTGCTGGGCCACGAGAGCGTGGAGAAGATGATCTACACGCATGTTCTGAACAAGGGCGGCCGCGGAGTGACCAGCCTGCTGGATGACTTGTGATTTTCGCACACGGCCATTACCTTGTTATTGTGTGAAGAGCGAACGCGGCTATTTGACCGTAACGCGCTCTGAGCATTCGAGATAACCCTCAGCGCGCGGTGCGCTGGGCGAACCCTCGCACACCAAACAGGAGTTCGGCGGCGGAGGCGAACCTGCATGCCCCAGCCGTGTCCGTTCTATCTGGCAGCGCGGAGTCTCGGGGTCCAACGGGTAACGAGCGCATGACCGACGAACAGAAAGCACTGGCAGACCGCATCGCCGCTCTGGAAGCCCGTGTGGCGGAACTCGGCTCGTTTCTCCATTCGGCACTCGGCTACCTGTCGTCCGATCCGGCAAGCTCGCTGACCAAGTCCCGGGTCATTCTGGAGAAGGTGTTGCTGGCGCTCTACCGCGGTACGATGAAGAAGGAGCCGCCGAGGCCGATGATTGGCGACATGCTGGCGGATAAGGCGTTCATTGCCAACATCCCACGGCGGATCGCGGCGCGGATGAACGCAATCCGGGACATGTCCAACCTCGGCCCCCACGGCGAGGCGGTCGATGCCACGGACGCCATCCGGGTCATGCGAGATCTGATCGACGTGCTTGAGTGGTATGTGGTCCACCACGGTTCAAGCTGCCAGGTGGCGGGTGGCCCGGCGGCCCGGCAGTCACTCGAAATCCTGCCGCAGTTGCGGGAGAAGTACCCGCGCTACCTGCGGCCCGAGATCACCTCCGTCCGGTTCGTCCAGTCCCAGGACCGCTGCTACCTGGAGATCACGACGGCCGACCAGGTCAGCGACTACTTGGTGGACGAGACGAGTAAGCGCACCGACTTGGCGTTCATCTCCGGCGGTTCCGGGGATGACGACCCGTTCTTCAGTCCCGCGAGGTCGATCACGGAGAACGCTCACCGGTTCGTGTCGGATTTCGATGTGGTGTCGATCATCAACTGCACCGACCTGTTTACCCACGAGGCGGCCACCCGGATCGACGCGCACTGGCAGCAGCACGGGGTCGTTTCGGATAGTGTGTAGCCAGAGTGGGTCGCGACAGAGCGCCGAACCCGTATAAGGTTCCGGAAGTCAAGAGAGAAAACGCTCCACTCCACAGCTTGTTCGCAGAACAACAAGCGTGGCTTGCAAGTGGGGACGATTCTCTCGGACGAATCTAGGCGCTGCAGCAGACCGGGGCCGCAGGTAGGCTTCTCGTGACGTGTAGCTCGCTCACGCGGGCCGGGCAGGTGGGCTGGGTCGTTCGCCCCACGGGTGGCTGTTGGTCGGTAGCTTGGCACAAGGCACTCGCAATGGTTCACGTCTATTACGCCCCATCCTATGCCGCCGCAGCGTATGCCTTCCCGACAACCCGGAAGGCTCGGTGGATCGCTGAGTCTCTCTCGGCAAAGCCGATCCCGGGGATCACCCTCGAAGAACCTCGCCCCCTTACGGAGAGCGATCTCAGCACCGCGCATGACCCGGATTACATCCGCGCAGTGCGAACCGGTGAGCCACAGGCTCTCGCTGAGTCGCAGGAACTCGGATGGGATCCGGGGCTGTGGCCGATGGTGCTTGCGTCCAATGGGGGTACGGTTGCCGCGGCCTTGCGTGCGTTACGGGATGGGAGAGCCGGTTCCTTTCGAGCGGCCTCCATCACGCGCGACGTGACCAGGGTTGCGGCTACTGCACATTCAATGGCCTCGTCCTCGCCGCCCAGGTCGCGCTGGCTGCTGGCGCGGGGGACGTGTTGATCCTGGACCTGGACGCCCACTGTGGTGGGGGCACGCATGCCCTGATCGCCGAGAACCCGCACATTTGGCATGTGGACGTTTCAGTCGATCCGTTCGACAGCTACCAGCCCAGCGAGCGAACGACCCTCGACATCGTTGCCGACGCTGCGGACTACTTACCGACCATCGCGCAACGCCTCCGAGATGCACAGGCCCGCAGCTTCGGCCTGTGCATCTACAATGCCGGCGTGGATCCACACGAAGATTGTCCCGAGGGCGCTTTGGCGGGGATCACGGACCAGCACCTCCACGAGCGAGAGCAACTGGTATTCGATTGGTGCCGGGACAGGAGCCTGCCGGTAGCGTTCGTGATAGCCGGCGGATACGTCAAGCCACCTCGAATGGATGAAGCGAAGTTGGTAGAACTCCATCGGCTGACACTAACTGCCGCAGCGAGGTTGGCCTGAGCGGTTTGCAGAGGGGACATTCAAGCCAACGAGGCCAAACCAGCCGTTGCAGCCGACAGCGGGGCCATTACGGTTTTGCCCAAGTTCACTGCCGCATGGCGCGGCCGCTGCTGAGCTTGGTCGTTCGCGGACTGCGCTTGGCGACCAACTTGGCTTAGTCGAGAGTTCGACGCATGGGAACAAAGCGAATGACCTCCCCGCCGGTCAACGGGTACTCGATGGCGGGTTCCTCCATGTAGCCGCATGCTTGGTAAAACCTCTGGCCCGTGAGTGTCGCCAGTAGTTCCACGCTTCGGAAACCATGAGCGCGTGCTTCTGATTCGCACCGAGCCAGAATCGCCCGAGCAAGTCCGCGTCGCGACCAGTCCGGATGCACGAAGAAAGCACGAATGCGGGCCGCGTCTCTGCTCGGGTCAAGCAATTCCGACTGTCGACCAGGAAGAGCGTCTCCACCGAAGAGAGTCCGACGCCAGCTCCATCCACCGCACGCGACCAGTTCGCCGGCAACCTCAGCGACGAAGTAAGTTCCGTCTCGAATCAACTCGCTGTCACATCCCCAGGCGCTTCCCAGGGCCGCCTCGATTTGCGCTGTGGTGTAGTCTGGCGCGCACAATCCTCGCGCTGACAACGCGATCAACTGCTCAATTGCGGGGATGTCGGCTGGGATTGCCAGTCGCAACGGTGTCATGTCTCACACTCCATGCCGCGAAGTTCAGGGGATGATTGTGCGGGAAGTTCTCCCGCTTCACCACCATTGCGGTCAGGAACTTCGGTCGGGTGAACTCGGCTCGAAAGAGTTCTGGCTACCGTCCAGCAGGCAGATGAAGAAGTCGTCAGCCGCCGAACTTCCCTCCCAACCTCCCCAAAAGCAGGGTATTTTCGGCGGTGCGTGAAGCAATTATCGTTGTCAAGAGAATACATTTCGCGAGAACTGCGTCTTGGCGCGCGGGCGTTATTCGATACACCGGGATGCAGAGCAGTTTCGGCAGAATGCGTGAATCCAGCCCCACCGAGGTAACGTAAACCCGGTGACTCGTTCAATTCGCCCAGTATTTTGTGTACACTGTGCGAGCAGATTCGCCTGTTGGTAAATGAGAACGACGCTACTTGTTCTGGGAGTGTTCGCTGGGGAACATTCCAGGAGCGGAGTCGTTCTCGTGGTGTCGTGGGCCAGAGGATTCGATTCCTCCTTTCCCTTCCTTCGCTTGAGGTGACGGTCATGCGTGCGCGGATCGTGTTGGCAGTGCTGTTTCTGGTCGGAGCGGGCACTCTGGCCCGCGGGGACGACAAGCCCATCGACCGGGCAGACCTGGACAAGCGGATCGTGATGACGGTCTACGAGTCGGCGGTGTTGGGCACGGACATCTTCAACAAGGGCGGTCATGCGGAGTGCTACCGGCTCTATCAGGGAACGCTGATGGCCGTTCATCCGCTGCTCGACCACCGGCCGAAACTCCAGGCCAATGTGAAGACCCGACTGGAGCGAGCCGCGAAGATGAAGGCCGCGGATGCGGCCTTCGAGTTGCGGACGGCTCTCGATGAGGTTCAAAACGAAATCGCTCCGTCGAAGGTGGCCAAGAAGGCTCTGTGGGACCGACTGGGCGGTGAGAAGTCGGTGCGTGTGGTGGTCCAGGACTTCATTGTGGCCGCGGCCAAGGATCCGAAGGTGAACTTCGACCGCAACGGCAAGTTCAAGTTCGACGACAAGGCCATCAAGCACCTGGAGCAGATGCTCGTCGAGTTGATTAGCGAGACCACCGGCGGACCGCTGAAGTACACCGGCAAGAGCATGGACGCCGTCCACAAGGGTATGGGAATCACGGACGCGGAGTTTGATGCGCTGGCCGGGGTGCTCATCGACGTGCTGAAGAAGCACAAGGTTCCTCAGGCGGAGATCGATGAGCTTGTGAAGATCGTGGCCGGCACCCGCGGCGCCATCGTCGAGAAGAAGAACTGACGAAAGCAGTCACGCAAACGGAGGGAATCGCAGTGAGCAGGGGGCATGTGCCCCCTGTTTGCATTATGGCGGTTCAACGAACAGTTTGAGTGCGGGAAGAATTCGCTGGACGTGGGCAAAGTGATTGTCGCGAGTCCACAGTTCGACGTCGTTGGTGATCGCCACGGTCGCAATTACCGCGTCGGCGAACGGAATCGTGACCCCACCCGCACGAAGCGCGTTCAAGTTGTCCCCAACATCATTCCAGATCGAATCGGGGATCGCAACCTGAGTGAACGCCGCGAGGATGGTGAGAATCCGAGTCCGTTCCGCTGAGGAACGCACGCCGTGGAGGAGTTCCGCAGAGGTGATTCCGCAAACCGCAACAGGCAGCGTGCGGAACAATCCGTCGATCTTTGGATCGCCCGTGCGCAGGTAGTCGATGAGCACGCTGGTATCAACGAGAATCATAGAAGATGGTCGTTGGCGTGGCGGAGGTCACAGGCATCCTGATCGCGGAGAGCGTCGAAGTCAAAGCCGTTACTCGCTCGGATTTCGGCTGCTGCTTTCGCAGCAGCATCCCAGTCGCCGGTCCCGGTCCGAAGCAGCGAGCGTGTCCGCGTGAGTTCGGCTACCTTATGTTCCAGCACCGCGACACGTTCCGCAAGCGATTCGAGTGTCAATTGAGTCATGATGATTCTCCACTCAGCCGTTGGCCACTCAGCACCATGATACCGCGTCTGGAACATTTGCGGCAGTGCGCATGTAGAAACACGAGTGCCCACGGATTGCTCCGCGGGCACTCGCGTTTCCGCTTTGCTTATGCCGATGCGTCGGTGTTCTTCGCACTGAACGTAAGCGCTTCCTGCTTGGCGTCGTGATCGACCGTCACGGTTCCTCCATCGCGCACTTCACCTTTGAGGAGCATTCGGGCCAGCGGAGTCTCGATTTCCTTCTGAAGGGTGCGCTTCAGCGGTCGAGCGCCATACGCCGGGTCGTAACCCACCCGCACGATGTGTTGCTTCGCTGAGTCGGTCAGCACAAGCGAAATCTTCCGCTCCCCCAGACGCTTGCGCAGATTGCCAAGCTGAATCTCCACGATCTTCGCAAGGTCCGCTTCCGTCAGCGCGTGGAACACAATGATCTCGTCCACGCGGTTCAAGAACTCCGGCCGGAACGCCTTACGCAGTTCGTCCAACACCACGTCCTTCATCCGGTCGTACACCTCACCGATGTGCGAACCCTTGTACTGCAAGATTCGCTGACTGCCGATGTTCGACGTCATGATGACGATGGTGTTCTTGAAGTCCACCGTCCGACCCTGACCGTCCGTCAGCCGCCCATCATCGAGCACTTGCAACAGCACGTTGAACACATCGTGGTGGGCTTTCTCGATCTCATCGAAGAGCACGACCGAATACGGCCGGCGGCGAACCGCTTCGGTCAGTTGCCCGCCCTCGTCGTAACCGATGTAGCCCGGCGGAGCGCCAACCAGACGCGAGACGGTGTGCTTCTCCTGATACTCGCTCATGTCGATGCGGATCATCGCTCGTTCGTCATCGAAGAGAAACTCCGCCAGCGCGCGGGCCAACTCCGTTTTGCCCACTCCCGTCGGTCCCAGGAAGATGAACGAGCCAATCGGCCGGTTCGGGTCTTTCAGTCCACTGCGGGCGCGAACCACTGCCTCCGCGACCGCCTTCACCGCCTCGTCCTGACCGATGACACGCTTGTGCAACTCGTCTTCCAGGTGAAGCAGTTTCTCCTTCTCGCCTTCCATGAGCTTGGAGACGGGAATGCCGGTCCAGCGGCTCACGATGGCCGCGATCTCCTCCTCGCCCACCTCTTCCTTGATGAGTTTGTGTTCCTTGTTGCGTGAAATCTCCGCTTCCAGCGCCGCGAGTTTCTTCTCCAGTTCGGGAAGCTTGCCGTATTTGAGTTCCGCGGCCTTGTTCAGGTCGTAAGCACGCTCCGCGCGTTCGATCTCGGTCTTGGTCTGCTCGATCTGCTCGCGGATGGCCTGCACCTGCCCAACCGCTTGCTTCTCGGTCTGCCAGCGAGCTTTCAGCGCGTCAGCCTCGGCCTTGAGGTTGCTTAACTCCTGTTCGAGTTTCTCCAGGCGATCCTTTGAAGCTCGGTCTTTTTCCTTCTTGAGCGCTTCGCGTTCGATCTCCAGTTGCATGACGCGCCGACTGATCTCATCGAGTTCGGTGGGCATACTGTCGATTTCGGTGCGGAGCTTCGCCGCGGACTCATCGACCAGATCGATGGCTTTATCTGGCAGGAAACGATCCGAGATGTATCGGTGAGACAGCACCGCGGCCGCGACCAGCGCGGAATCCTTGATGCGAACTCCGTGGTGAACTTCGTAGCGTTCCTTCAGTCCGCGAAGAATCGAGATTGTATCTTCCACCGATGGTTCGCCGACGAACACCGGTTGGAATCGGCGTTCCAGAGCCGCGTCCTTCTCGACGTGCTTGCGATACTCATCGAGCGTGGTTGCTCCGATGCAGTGCAACTCTCCGCGAGCCAGCAGCGGCTTCAAGAGATTGCCCGCGTCCATCGCGCCTTCGGCCTTGCCTGCTCCGACAATGGTGTGCATCTCGTCGATGAAGAGAATGATCTGGCCTTCGGACGATGTGACTTCCTTCAGCACGGCTTTCAGCCGTTCCTCGAACTCTCCTCGATACTTCGCACCGGCGATCAAAGCGCCCATATCCAGCGCAACGATCTTTTTGTCCTTGAGTCCTTCGGGCACATCCCCGCGAACGATTCGCTGCGCAAGTCCTTCGACAACAGCCGTGTTGTGCGTTACCACGAAATTGTCGGTGACATAGAGGTGATCGGGATGGTCGATGAGGATGCACTTGGCCTCATCGACCCGGAGCGGTTCGACCCGGATAACCCGGTTCTTCAAGTTCTCCTTGTACTGATAATCCGTTGGTAGACGGTCTCGCTTACGAGTCAGTCCAACGAGTCGATTAGGTTCCGGGTGACGGATGCAGACAGTGTAACTTATCCTCCCCTTGCGAAGTTCGCCCGCGTAGCGGTCTGTCGGCTTCTTCCGGGCAATCCGTGCAAGCCCGCCCAGCGACCAAACGAGTTCCTGCACGTCCTTCGCGAGTTGGTAACTGCTCGTGCTAAACGAAATGGCTCCGGTCGGTGTAACATATCCATCCGTGTCGATCAAACCACGGAGCAGAGCGAATCGCTGTTCGATCCCTGCACTCTTGTAGACCTCAGGGATAAACTTCGCGTATGACGGGCGACCGAGCAGCCCGAGTCGCTCGATGTGTCCGACAAGGGCGTTGTCACGCACGGCCGGTCCCCGCTTTCGGTGGCGGAGGGCATTCGCGGCTGACATCACCACACGATAATCGCATGGTCGGCTCTTGCTGCGCGTCAGTGAGAAGTCGGCACCGAGAGTCTGCCGCACACGATCCAGGATCTCTGCATCGGTTGTCGAGAAGCGAATGCAGTTCTGGGTGAAGTTACCGTCGCCAATCAGTACTCCAAGGAGGTACGGATCGACGGGAAGTGGTGAGTCAGCCACTTCGCCTAAAGGTCTCGTGACCGGTACTTTCCAGCGCGCTTTTGTGTTGGCCAATCGCCCCGCCAGTTCCTTCGTTGTGATGACCTTCCACGACTTGCACCGTTTCTTATCGGTCCCCAGATGAGGGCCGTACACCTTCCAAAGGTGTTCGTCACAGGCATCTGCCCACCGACCATCCTTGAAATGAACGCGGTAAATTTGCTTCTTGCCTTGAGGGAAGACACCGACGACGCGAGCCGAACCGCCATCCGGCGTGGTGACGACATCGCCGACTTTGATGGCTCCCATCGTGATCCAACCACTCGGGGTCTTAATCCTCGCATCGAGTGGTTGTGCTTTACCCACGCCCGGTTCACCGATGAGCACGGGGTTGTTCTTCGTTCGGCGTGAGAGCACTTGAATGACTCGGCGAATCTCCTCGTCGCGTCCGATGACCGGATCGAGTTTGCCGAGCCGGGCGAGTTGCGTGAGATCGCGACCGTACTTCTCGAGCGCCTGGTAAGTCTCTTCGGGATTCTGTGACGTAACACGCTGGCTTCCGCGCACTTCGCGCAGCGCCGAAAGCAAGCGTTCACGTGTGAGTCCGAACTCCTTGAGCGTGCGCCCCGCGACTCCGGTGTCATCAATCATCGCGAGCAGAAGATGTTCGACCGAAACGTACTCGTCCTTGAGCTTCTTCGCTTCGCTCTCGGCCGCGTCGATGAGCTTGACGAGTCGCTGAGTGAGTCGTGGTTCAACGTCACCGGTGACGCGCGGCAGTCGGTCGAGTTCGCGTTGAAGTTTGACGGTGACGGCATCGACCGACACGCTGGCCTTCTGCAAGATCGCGAGTGCAAGTCCCTTCTCCTGATCGAGCAGCGACATCAGCGCGTGCTCTGGTTCAAGCTGCTGATGATTCAAGCGCGCTGCGAGTTTCTGCGCGCTGGCCAGTGCTTCCTGAGCTTTCTCGGTGAATTTGTCGAGATTCATGTGATGTGTTTCCTCCTTCCGGCCTCCAATAGAGGGAGGCGGGCGTTCGCTCGTTAGAGAGGACGAGAGGCGATTTGGATTCAGCAGTAGGTGCCGAGCAGGATTGTAGTCCTCACGCTCCGCGTGAGGTGAGAAGACCTCACGCGGAGCGTGAGGACTACAATCGAGCCAGTTCCGCTTGCATGTTCGCGCGTGCGCGTTGGTCGCCTTCTTCAAACATGATCTGAGTGTGATAGATTCTCGGAAGCGCGAGGAACTTCGAGAGCACTTTCGCGCGGCCGATGCGGTAATCCGCATCAGGCACCCAGGAGTATTCCTTGCGAATGTCCGCCGAGTAGCGCCTGTAACGCTCTTCCGATGCGCACAGAATGGCGAGATCGGCATCGAGCAACACGCGAGTATCGCGATCAGCGGGCGGATCGGAGCTGGTGTGTGCTGTCGACCAGATCATTCGCACAATGTGTTCGAGAGTGGAAGCCGGCACATCGAGAGGTCGGAGCCGATCGACCGCCAGTTCTCCGCTGCGTTGTTCGTTGTCCTTGGCGCGCGAATCATACACCGCGTCGTGAAACCAGATCGCCAGAGCAAGAGCGTTCGGGTCTTCAACTGACGCGGAAAGCCGATCAGTCACCCGGAACATCTCACCGAGGTGTTCGAGATTGTGATAGTGCCGTTCCAGAGCGGAGTACGCGGTTACCAGCACCTCAAAGGCTGGGTACGCGGCCGCCGGCTCGACTCCATACTTCTGAAGCACGGTCGTCCAGCTCTTTTCCAGCGCGGCGAGACGTTCGGGCGAAATCTGCATGGAACTCCTCTTCAAAGTAGTAGAGCGTTGACACGAAAAAGTCACAGGATAGGGATCAGTCTTTAAGACCCCCTCACCCGCCGCTACGACTCTCGCAAGGCGGGAGTCGTAGCGGCGGGTGAGGGGTTTTCTCACGCAACCAACCCCAAAACCTAACACGGTAACCCTTCAACGCGATTCGGTATTAGACGATTAGGGGCTGTCCAGAAATAAGTGTTCCAAGTGGTACGCAGAAAGCTCAGAAAACACAGCAGTTTCAGAGCGAAGTTGTAACACTGATTTCCGAACGCGCCCTGAGTGCGCTTTCTCACTCCCCGCTGCCGGTTTCCGGGGCGAATCCGCGGCGCATCTGGTTTTCGGTGATGGTTCGTGGAAGGAGGAACTGGAGAGCAGGTAGTCCGGGTCGCCATTACCCCACTACATCTGCTACTGGGATCGTGCCGATGGTGTTGCCATCAAGCACAGCAGGCACCGAAGTGCCGAGAGCGAAGTCATCGCGCTTCGAGTAAGCCGCGGAGTCTCCGGTGCCTGTGGGTTGGGTGTAAACTTCGATCACCTTGTCCACGACGTTCACGACCCAGTAGATGGGTATACCATTGGCCGCGTAGATGCTGCCCTTGTCGTGCCGGTCGATGGAAAGCGAAGTGTCGGAGACTTCGATCAGCAGGCCGGTGTCCGCAGGGCCAGGGTGACGGTTCGCATACGTGGATTCGTCGCCGCGGACGAGCGCGAAGTCCGGCTCCGGCTCGCTGCCGCCCGCAAGCGTCACGGCGCACTGGGCGCGGACATCCCATCCGGTCGGGAGGAGCCGAACGAGGCGCTTGGTAAGGGCTTGGATGGCTTTGTCGTGTGGGATTCCGCTTGACAGTTTGTGTACCAGATTCCCTTCGAGGAGTTCGTAGGGTTCACCACTGGTCAACACGCCGGTTTCGATCATCTTGTGGTATTCGTCGAGCGTGAACTTGCGGAACGAGGACTGAGCCAGGTAGTGCCGTTTCGGTGGCGCGCCGGTCGTGGTGGGTGTGGGGGACATGCGGAAACCTCCTCGGCGATGTTGTACCACATCCGGTACGAAACCCTCAACCCGGTTTGACGAAGCGAATGGCTTCACTCCCC
>JAKEEV010000849.1 GCA_022616395.1 Planctomycetia bacterium
CGCGCCGCCTGATGCCCTCGATCTGCGCGCCGATTACTTCCGCGTTCCACTGCGGCTTCCACGGCCGACGGAGTTTCCGCTTGCTCTGGCGCACGCCGGTGATGGCGCGGCCGATGAGTAGCGGGCGTAGGTCGCGAATGATGGTCTCGACTTCTGGCAACTCTGGCATCCTCGCCTCCCAATTAAGTCAGTGAGCAAATTCTACCAGATCAGCCGAATGGCGTGGCAAGCCCGGCTTTTGAGAGTAGTAGGCATTCGCTGTGCCGTTCTTCATAGTAGTCATCACGCTCCGCGTGATGCCGACGCGAAGCGGCGGACTTCTCTTCGCTAGCGCTCGCGGCATCACGCGGAGCGTGATGACTACTACGAAGAGAAAGACACATCACGCGGAGCGTGATGACTACTACGAAGAGAAAGACACATCACGCGGAGCGTGATGACTACTATGAAGAACGGCACACGGAGACCTTCTCCTGCTGTGAAAGACCAGGGTAAGCCCGGCTTGCAACGCGGAAATGAGCTAGAGTCGTGACAATGATCGCCTTGGCGCGGTGAGCGACTTCCATGCGCTGGAGTTTGTTGGACATCGAGTTCGGATTGGCCGCGGCCGGGGCGTATCTGCTCGTGGCGTTTTGTTGCACGTTCATCGGCCCCGACACAAGCGAAGTTGTTGTGAAGAGACTTCAGACGGGCCTGCCTCCGGAAGAAGTCGAACGCATACTGGACACGCAGGGCGAATATCTCACTCCACCCACAGACCTTCCCTCGCAAAGTGAACCCTTCGTTCCGGGGACGTACCCCAAGTTGAAGACCGAGCAAACCGAACACCGAGCGCGCTTCGAGAAAAGGTACACCGGTCCGTTCGCGGTGATCGATGTGACCTACGAGGGCACGAAAGGCTCGGAACGCCTCAGCTCATTCAACCGCAAGCACGCGATTCGGGGGTATGTGTGGGGAGTGGGCTTCATCGGCCTGATGATTGGGTTGGCGGTCGCGGAATTCGCTCGACGAGTCCGCCTCCAGCGGGAAGCGCAGATTGTCGTGATCGAGTGAAGGTTGCTCCGAGATGCTGTTTTCAGTTGGAGTCCCGCAATTCAGGCGGTCTTCTCTTCTTGAAGAACCGGCTAAAGCCGGGATTCCAACTGAAACCCTCTCACTCCGCGGGCATCTTCGCGAGATATTCGTCGAACGTCTTCTCAGTTCGAGGAAGATCGAAGCCATCCAGTTCGTTCAGGTAGTTGACAAACCCGCTCATCTTCATTCCCGGCACCAGATTCAGCCCCAGTTGCCTGCGGCATTCGCGCGCGACTCGCTGCTGAAGCGGAGTGAGTGACTTCGGATCGCCGAACGGAACCCTGCGCGCGAGCAAGCAGGTGAGTTGCAGCATCAGGTCGATGCGCTGTAAGCCGCCATCTGGCCCCTTCTGGAGATCGGCAATCAGAGCGTCGATGACGCGCTCGATGATGACCGGCCCCGCGAAGCTCAGTGCTGCTCCCAGGTCGGCAGTAATGTTTCCTTGTGTTGGAACCTGCCGGTAATCTTCGAGTAATTGCGGGGCGGGAGCCGTCATCGCGTTCATGAGCGTGTCGATTACGTCTTGCGGTGTGCTCTCGCCTTCTTGCCGCACGAGACGAGACGCGGCCACCACGCGAATCAGCGCTGAAGGATCGTTTTTCAGTCCAGCTTCCCAGCGCGGGCGAATCGGTTCACCGGTGATGGCCATGAGTATCAGTGTGCAGGCTCGGCAATACGGGTGAGTTTCCTTCTCGAATGCCGCCACCGCGACTGGCCGAATCGCGGGATAATCCTCGATGAGACATCGCAACAGCACAGGAGCATACAATCGCGTTTCCCATTCGCGCGCGGTCAACAGAGGAAGATAAACAGAAAA
>JAKEEV010000850.1 GCA_022616395.1 Planctomycetia bacterium
CACCCGGAAGTGACCGGCATGTGGGGCTGGGTGGAGTTGAAGTACGCGGACGGACTCACATTCGTTCTCAATAGCACGGAGTGGGGGAAACCCTATGACCGACTCGCTTCGCGGAACGTCACGATCAAAGACCTTACCGAAGACGACCAGAAGAAGGTACTCGCGACACCCGACCCGGAACCGATGCTCACGTTCGCGGAGGCGGTGAAGGCTCGCAAGCAACCCGGTGGACACGCCGAAGCCGCTCACCGGGCCGCGACCGTGCTTCACCTGGCGAACATCGCCATTCGCATTGGCCGGAAGATCAAGTTCGATCCGGTGAAGGAACAGATTGTCGGCGACGAGGAGGCGAACAGGCTCATTAGCCCACCGATGCGGGCACCGTGGCACCTGTGAGACAAAGTAGTTTTCGTAGGCCCGCCTTGCCGAGGCGGGCTGTCTTTGAGTGCCGCTCGGCTCGCGGCACCTACTTCTGGGCTTTAATCGGAGCCGGAAGCGTCAGCGACGGAGTCTTGAATGCACCGTCGCTGACGCTTCCGGCTCCGATTGGTGCCGCTCGGCAAGCGGCACCTACTTCAGCAGAAGATGGTGGGCCTGCGCAAAGCCTTGTCCCACCCTACCAGCGTGAAGCGGAGAACAATCATGCTCGATAACGAGAGGCTCAAGGAACTGGTTGCGAAGTTTCCAACACCTGCGGCCAAAGACGGCAAGCTCGCCGAGGTGGACAAGGACGCGACCGACGCAGCGCTCGCCGAGTTCTTGAAGGGAGGCAAGGACGCGGTTCTCGGTCTGGTGCAATTGCTCGTCAGAGGAGAGAAGGGCGGTGACGGGCAAGTTCGGCACGCGATTCACGCGCTGGTCATTCATGTCGGCGGGCGCAAGGCCGAAGAGAAGCGGATGGTCGCCGAGGCGCTGGCGTCTCTGCTCGAAGGCGATCAACCCGAGGGCGTGAAGCCGTTCGTATTGCAACAGCTTCAGTTCATTGGCGGCAAGGAAGTCGTTCCCGCTGTCGCGAAGCTGCTCGCGGATGAAACGCTCGCCGAGACCGCGGTTCAAACGCTCGTCGCGATCAAGGTCTGCGCCGCTCCTTCGCTTCGCGCTGCTCTTCCCAATGCGAAGAATCGCCAAGTGATTGTGATCGTGCAGGCTCTGGGAACGCTCAAGGACCCGGAGTCCGCAAGTGAGTTGCGGAAGTTGCTCGCGTCAAACGATTCCGGCGTTCGGCAAGTCGCGGGGTGGGCGCTGGCGAACATGGGAGACGCGGAGTGTGCAAAACTTCTCCTGAAGCAATCGACGCTCGCTGAAGGCTACGAGCGGGTGAAGCTCACGCAGGCTTGCTTCTTACTGGCCGAGAATCTGCTCGCCGCGGGCAAGAAGAAGGAAGCCGCTGCGATCTACCAGCATCTGAGCGACACGCGACGCGAGGCCGTCGAGAAGTACATCAAGGACGCGGCCGATCGCGGACTGGCGGGACTCGAGTAGGTGCCGCTTGCCGAGCGACACAAATCGGAGCCGGAAGCGTCAGCGATGGTGCATTCAAGACTCCGTCGCTGACGCTTCCGGCTCCGATTAAAGACCGCCTCGGCAAGGCGGGCCTACTTGCTCAACATCTCGAACACTTCTCCCAAAAACTCCCCAACGAACGCTTCGATACCGGGCGAGGTGCGCTCGGTGTTCCCCGCGACGTTCAGCACGCGAATGTTGTTCCGCACGATCCATTCCGCCACTTCCGCCGGCGTCACGGAACCTCCGCGCGTCACTTCCAGTCGTGGCCGACCGTATCGCTCGCATAGCTCCTTCGTTAACACTTCACCGGGGGAATCCCAGTCAGTTGCGAAGCACAGAGTCGCGTCGGAGTCCTTCACGTTGCGTGCGGTTCGCGGCGGGTAGCGTTCGCTCGCGTGTTCCTGAATGCCGTACAACTCCGTGAACTCCGGGTGCGGTCCATCTTGCGCGCGGAAGCCCTTGGGCATCCATCCTCCGGTTGCGATTCCTGCCGCTTTCGCCGCGACAAGCGCCCCGCGATCCGCGCCCGTCTGCCCGCCAGAGATGATGCGCTGAAGTTGCACCAGTTCCTCCGTGAATGAAAGAGCGCGCCAATCATGGCGCGCTCTGCTGGAAGCCGCGGCGATGCGGCATTTCACTTCTTCTCGTAGACAACCTTGCCGCCGAGGATTGTGGTGAGCACTTTCACATCGCGAATCTCATCAACGGGGCATTTCAGGATGTCGCGGTCAACGACGATGAGGTCGCCGAACTTGCCCACTTCGAGCGTGCCCTTCAGCTTCTCTTCGTGATTGAGGAAAGCGTTGTTGATCGTGTAAAGTCGAATCGCTTGCTCGCGTGTCAGCACTTCATCCGGTTGGTGGATGCCTCCGCGTTCAAGCTTGCGCGTCAGGGTCACCCACACACCCAACCACGGACTCCAGGGGTTCGTGCTGTCAAGCGGATCGAAGCGCAGCATGTGATCGCTTCCGCCGCCGATGGTGGTGTATTCCATCCAGCTCTTGTATGGCTGGAACCACCTCATTCGCTCATTGCCAAGCACCTTTTGAAGTGTGTTTCCGTCCTTGTAAAGCCACGCGGGTTGAACGTCGGCCACGACTCCGAGCTTTTTGCAGCGTTCGAGGTTCAACTGACTGGGGAAGTTGGCGTGCGTGACGCAGAAGCGAAGATCCTTGATCGGCGCGATCTTGTTGGCGAACTCGTAGGCATCGAGCAAGTTGTCCATCGCGCCTTCGCCAGCGCAGTGAGCGGTGAGTTGCCATTTCCGCTTCATTGCTTCTTCCACGACAATCTTCAACTGTTCCGGTTGCACGAAGAGCAGTCCGCGATAGTCGTCCTGCGTGATCTGGTACGTATCGCCTTTCGGCCAGGGTTTGCGCATGTACGCGGAGCCGTTGAGCATTCCGCCATCGAGGAACATCTTGATCGGGCCAATGCGAATCCACTCATC
This sequence comes from Planctomycetia bacterium, assembly GCA_022616395.1. Classification (GTDB taxonomy): domain Bacteria; phylum Planctomycetota; class Planctomycetia; order Gemmatales; family Gemmataceae; genus Gemmata. Next base: position 2,957 of record JAKEEV010000850.1, read on the forward strand.
GCCAACACCGGTTGGCCCTCCTCGACCGTCCTTGCCGGGAAGTTCATCGAGGCGCTTTGCGATGTCGTCTCGACTCCCTCCGGTGCCGAAGCTGCGTGCAACATTCACGCGCACCGTGAGTTCATTATCTTTCTGAAGCGCGATGTAGAGATCGAGGTTTCCGCGACTCGCATTGCGGTCTGCGATGCTCGTGATTCCGTGTTCGTTGTAAAGGCCGAAGAGCTTCTTCACCGCCTCTCGGCGCTTCGCCGCGGTCACATCGCCGCCACCGGGTACGCCCTTGAGTACGCCATACGCATTGCGGAGCATTCCGGTCGGTTCTCCGGTGACCGGGTCTTTCACCACTTGGCCCGCGGGCGGGTCTTTCGTGTCTTTTGTCACGCCCGACACTTCAAGCGCCTTGCTGTTGGCGAGCCCCGCGGGGCCAGCGTGATACAGCACTGGATGCTTCGGCGAAACCGAATCGAGTTCGGCTTTCGTCGGGAATCGTGCTTCCTTGAGCCGCGTGGGGAATGCGTAGCGAATGACGATCCATTTCCCTTCGGGTGTGTCGGCCGCGCGCTTCTTGATGAAGTCGAGCACTTCGGGAATGGAGCGCAGAAGCGGAATCGGATCGCCGACTTCACTGCTCGCAGCGCCAACGGGGTGCGTGTGGCTGTCGTAGAGGCCGGGCATCACCGTGTTGCCCTTCGCGTCAATGACGCGAGTCTTCGGCCCCTTGAGTTTGAGCACATCAGCGCTCGTCCCAACGGCAACGATCTTCCCTCCGCGCACCGCGACCGCTTCGGCCGTGGAGAACTTCTCGTCCACGGTCAGCACCTTGCCGTTGTGAACGATGATGTCCGCAGGGTTGTCGGGCTGGGCGCGAACAACAGGAGCAGGAGTGAAGAGGAAGAGCAACAGGCTGGCAAACACGCTGGTGGAGAGGAACAGTTTCATGGAACCCTCCCGCGAAGAGGTTAGGCGGTGATCGTCCACACAGAGTAAACCCGTTCGCGGGAGTCATTCCAGAAAAATCGGTCACGGGTTAGCTGTCTTCTCTGTCGGTGTCTGGTTCTCCGGAGCCGAAGCCACCTGTCCCGCCGAATCCTCCTGGGCGCGGGCCGCGGTCTGGTGGATTCGGAATGGTCTTCTTCAGGCCAGTCCACGGAGAACCGGTCAGTTCCTTCCACTTCGTTTTCTGTGTGTCGGTCAGCACGGCCAGCATTCGCTCGTCAGCAGCATCGCGCAGCAGTAGAGCCAGTTTCTTCTCCGGGTCGGAGATGCGCTCGCGAATAAGTAACTCCTGGAGCCTCAGCGCATCCGAGTTGAGGAAGGTGAGTTTCGCAAGCTGATCGGGCTTCAAGTCGAGAGTCTTTACCATCTCTGGAGCCTTCAGCGTTGCAATCAGGCTCGCCGCGACATCGAACTGAACGGCGAGTTCTGCCAATCGTGACTTCTGCTCGGGAGTCAGAACCTCCATCGTCGCCTTGTCGAAGGCTTCAATCGCATCGGTGAGGCGCTGGATAATGTTGGGCGAAGCGCCCGACGCAAACGGCGGAACCGACCGCATGGCCGGCAGGAACTTCTCCCACGCGGGAGCAATCATCTTGATCTGTTCGGGTGTCAGTTTGAGGGCGGTTTCCACACTCGTCTTGTCTGCCAGGTACAACTGACCGATGGGCGTCGGCTTGGGGATGGTAGACCGCTCTGGGAATCCCGGTGGTCGCGTCGTGAATGGCGGCGTGTAGAAATCGCCCTCGAACGGCTCGCCGAGCATTCCCGCAATGGCCTTCCGCTGATCATCCGTGAGCACTTTCGCGGGTGGACTCCCCGCGAGGAGCTTTTTCTTCTGCTCGTCGGTGAGTTTCACGGTTTCGGCCACGCCGGGGTAAGTGATCGCGGAGCGGATCGGCCGAGTGACAGCGTTTTGGTTCACTTCGCCTCTGTCATGAGCTTGCAACATGATCTCGCGGAAGCGCTTCGCCTGTTCGGGAGTGAGCAGCTTTCCGAGCGCTGGTTCAATCGCCTCGGAGCGATCCGCGTACACCTTGATGAGCGCATCGGCATCGGTTCCGGGGATTGGCAGTCGGAAGTTGGTCGTGAGTTCGCTTCGGATTTCGTCCGCCTTCTTGATCTGCTCTTCAGTCAACTTCAATTCGCTCTGAATGGACTTGTTGCCCGCCAGGAGCGAGAACTCAGTTGTGTATTTCCCGAAGGAGGGGGTTCGCATCACTTCCGATCCGAAACTGCCAGACCCAAGGGGACCATCGCGGCGCAGATTGCCGGTGTACTCGTCGCCCACCATCCCCGTGAGCTTCGCGGACTGATCAGGTGTGAGTACGGCTTCGGCATTCTTTCGCCGAAGCGCGACTAGCTCTTTGATCTTCCGCGCGGTCGGTGTGAAGGTCGTCGCGGACTGGAAGACCTTCGTCGCGTCCTTCTGGAACGCGGCCCATACCGCATCGAGTTGCTTCACCTGTTCATCCGAGATCGCCAGTGCCTTGACCAGAGTTGTGTTCGTGTAGATCGCCTCGATGTGTGGGTCGGGGTGTTCCTCCTGGAAGGCGATTTGCTTGAGTCGCGCGATCTGTTCGGGCTTGAGGGTTGTGAGGTACTTTTCGGACTCGACCTTCAGCTTCATCGCCTGGTCGTGGAGTTCCTTGGGGCTTGCGTCCGGAACATCCTTCTTGAAGCCCTTGCTGAGACCGATACTGGAGAGTTGTTGCCATTTCGTTCGCAGAGCGGTGACTTCCTTCGTCTGGTCTTCGGTGAGTTTCAGTTCGGAGCGAACGTCAAGCACCCCGAGGAGCGAGAATCCGCGCGGCGTTGTCGGACGAGAAGCGAGTCTCGGGTCGGGCTTCTCAGTCCACACCTTCGTGTACACTTGCCCGAGGAATTCTTTGGCGGCGGTGACTTGCTCTGGCGTCATGGTGAGCACAAGCGTCCGGCCTCCGATCTTTTCTCCCTTTTTGGGATTGAGGGATGCTTTCTGCTCATCGGTGAGCTTGAACGCGGTCACGAGTTCGGGATAGCGCCTGAAAGTGGATACGTTCACGCGTGTCAGTGCGAATCGCGGAGGATCGTTTGGATCAGCAGTGCGTAATCTGCGTTCGGTGAGCACATGCTGAGCGCCCAGTTGCACCGCGCGCTTGTATTGCTCCGCGGTGAGTGTCTTCTTGAACAGCGCGTCCGTTGCTTCATTGCGCTTCTCGCCGGTGGAAGCGAACTTCGGCTTGGTGATGTACTCTTCGTCCCAGACTTCCTGCCTCCGGTCAACGAGCTTCTTCAGTTGCTCATCCGAGAGCTTCAATTC